>JAPKCN010000236.1 GCA_028822945.1 Porticoccaceae bacterium
CTGATTTTAGACGTTAATAGCGACGCCTCAGCAACTGTGAGGGGGCGAATTTAATCTGCAATTGCAAGCATCTTACGATATCATAACTCCCGTTCACTACTGCTCTCATTGGATCTTCCTATGCCCCTCGACCTCACGTCCCTCACTGCGGTATCGCCCATCGATGGGCGATACGCTGATAAGACTTGCGAATTGCGCGAGGTATTTAGTGAATATGGGCTGATTCGATACCGGGTGATGGTCGAGGTACGGTGGCTACAGCACCTTGCGGATCACCCCGGTGTAGTGGAGCTGCCCCCCCTTTCGCCAGCCGCAAACAGCTTTCTAGAAACCCTCGTGACTAATTTTTCTGAATCTCAAGCACAGCGCGTTAAGGAAATTGAGCGGGTGACGAACCACGATGTTAAAGCGGTGGAGTATCTGCTAAAAGAAAGTGTTGCCGGTATACCTGAACTCAATGCAGTCAGCGAATTTATCCACTTTGCCTGCACCTCTGAGGATATCAACAACCTCGCTCACGGCTTGATGCTTAAGCAGGGACGCGATCAACTCTTGGTGCCACAATTACAAATAATGGCCGATCGCTTGGTGGCATTGAGCCACGAGTATGCAGGCGTAGCCATGTTGGCGAGAACCCATGGGCAAACGGCCTCCCCCACCACTGTTGGCAAGGAATTAGCAAATGTCGCATTTAGGCTCCAGCGGCAAATCGAACAGATCGGATCGGTCTCCATACTCGGTAAAATCAATGGAGCCGTCGGAAATTATAATGCCCATATAAGCGCATACCCCGAGATTGACTGGGCAGCTAGTGCCGAGGCGTTTGTCAGCTCTTTGGGGTTACTCGCAAACCCCTACACCACACAAATTGAACCACATGATTACATCGCAGAATTATTTGATGCCATGGCCCGCGCCAATACAATTTTGATCGATCTCAGCCGTGACCTCTGGGGCTACATTAGCCTTGGTTATTTTAAGCAAAAAACCGTAGCTGGCGAAGTCGGCTCGTCCACTATGCCACACAAGGTCAACCCAATTGACTTTGAAAATGCTGAGGGCAATATGGGTTTGGCGAACGCCATGCTTAATCACCTATCGGCGAAATTGCCTATCTCTCGCTGGCAGCGCGACCTGACCGACTCGACGGTACTACGCAATATGGGCGTTGGACTAGGCTATTCGATTATCGCCTATAATTCGCTACTCAAGGGCCTAAACAAATTGCAGCTAGATGAAGCTCGTCTACAAGCGGATTTAAACGTTAGCTGGGAGGTTCTTGCCGAACCGATTCAAACTGTGATGCGCCGTTATGGGATTGCAGAACCCTATGAAAAACTCAAGGAATTGACTCGCGGTCAGACTATCGATCAGGACAGTATTACTCTCTTTATTGACAGTCTCGATATACCAGTCGATGCGAAACGGGCACTAAAGGCCCTATCGCCAGCAGACTACATCGGCAATGCGGCCGCGCGTGCCCGTGCGATCTAGATCTGGCGAAAAATACAATCTAGGTGCCGCTTATGAGTGAAGCCAGTATTCTTGGACATGTTTCAGAGGAGCTTTTTTTAGCCGACTATTGGCAGAAAAAACCACTACTCATCCGCTCAGCTTGGCCAAACTTCGAAATGCCGGTCGACGCAAATGAACTCGCCGGGCTAGCGTTAGAGGAGGATGTGGAATCGCGCTTGATCATCGGCCCTGACTACGCCGTAGAGCACGGGCCATTTGACGAGGATAGATTCAGCCATCTACCAGCTCTTGACTGGACACTTTTGGTGCAAGCCGTCGATCTCTGGGTGCCTGAGGTGGCAGAGATTTTACGGCGCTTCAGGTTTTTGCCGAGATGGCGTATCGACGATATCATGGTAAGTTACGCCACAGACGGTGGTGGTGTCGGCCCGCACTACGATGACTACGATGTGTTTTTGTTACAGGGAAGCGGGCAACGGCGTTGGCAAATTGGTGATTACTGTGACTCTGAAAGTGTTGTTCGCCATGACTGCGAATTAAAGGTACTGGCTGACTTCGAACCTACCGAGGACTGGCTGCTGAATCCCGGTGATATGCTATACCTGCCTCCCCGCATTGCCCATTCCGGCATCGCGGTCGGTGACTGTTGTACCTACTCAGTAGGTTTTCGTGCGCCTTCGGCTGCAGATATACTCGATGACTTAGCTACCGAGATGTTATCTAGAGGCGCAGTGCACGAATACTTGCGTGATCCACCACTGCGCCCTTGCAGCGATCCAGATCGTATTCCAATTGCTTACGTTAAGCAGGTGCGTGAACTGCTGTACGGGATTATTGACGATGATCGCATTCTTGGCGAATGGTTTGCGCAGTATATGACACAGCCAAAATATCCCAATCTCACCGAGATTACCTATGAAACTCGCAGCGCGCATATCGACTTGCCTGCTCAAGCGTTTGGCGCTGGTGAAAAAACCGAGAGCCGCCAGATTTTACACTTTTCCAATGGCGCGATTATTGAGACCTAAGCCACAGAAAGCGTCAGAGCCATGCGGTTCGATGTGGATCATGTTAGGGCGACGCCTGAGCGCAGCGACAAATGGAATATCATTCCGGGTAACCTCAAAGCGAAACTTCATAATCAAGTTCCAAAAAAAAACCAGTAAAATCGCCTATAACGATTACCGATAGCGAGTAAAAATGAACTAATCGACTACCTGCTGTTGCGACAGATATAAACTGCTAAGTTCGTCGATGTGTTGCTCATCAATGGCTGGGAACAGGGGTGCAAGGTGGACTTAGATATGTATTCGGGGTTCAGGACACAATCCTTCTGAAGATGTCTGACATTCAGATTATTTCGGTTTGTAATACCATCAATCAATGCATT
>JAPKCN010000052.1 GCA_028822945.1 Porticoccaceae bacterium
GACCCGAACGCGTTGCTCGAGAGCAAGAAGCACTGCGATTCAGACCAGAAGAATGGGGGATGAAAACGGGAGATGACGATCACGAATATATGTTCCTCAACCTCGGACCCAATCACCCAAGTGTTCACGGCGTATTTCGAATAGCCTTGCAATTGGATGGTGAAGTCATCATCAACTCGGTGCCAGACATCGGTTATCACCACCGCGGTGCGGAAAAGATGGCTGAACGCCAGACTTGGCATACTTATATTCCGTATACCGATCGCATCGACTACCTCGGTGGTGTGATGAATAACCTCGCCTATATACAATCGATAGAGGTTCTGGCTGGAATTAAGGTGCCGGAGCGCGCCAAGATAATACGCATAATGTTAGCCGAATTATTCCGAATCTCAAGCCATTTGGTATTTTACGGGACCTTTGTTCAAGATGTCGGTCAGATGTCCCCTGTTTTTTACATGTTCGCAGATCGCGAGCGTCTTTTCAGCATTGTCGAGGCCATCACAGGGGGCCGCATGCATCCGGCCTGGTTCCGGATCGGCGGTGTAGCTCAAGATCTTCCAAATGGGTGGGAGCGCTTGGTGCGCGAATTTATCGACTATATGCCTGCCCGCCTTGCCCAGTATGACAAAATGGCCATGCAAAACAAGATCCTCAAAGATCGCACCGTTGGCATCGGCGTTTATACCGAGCGCGAAGCTCTAGACTGGGGTATTACCGGACCAGGATTACGTGCAACAGGGAATGATTGGGACGTGCGAAAAAAGCGCCCTTATGGTGGTTACGATCAATTCGACTTCGAGGTTCCAACATCCAATAACGGCGACTGCTATGACAGAGCCGATCTGCGTATCGAAGAGATACGTCAAAGCTTAAAGATCATTCGCCAATGCCTAGAAAATATGCCCTCGGGGCCTTACAAAAGCGATCACTCGGCAACCACACCGCCGCCTAAAGAACGCACCATGGAGGATATCGAAACCCTGATCCATCATTTTTTAAATGTTAGTTGGGGGCCTGTTATACCAGCAGGAGAGGCCTCAGTTATGATAGAGGCAACCAAGGGCATCAACAGCTACCACCTGATAAGCGATGGCGGCACAAATTCATATCGCACTCGCATACGCACACCCTCGTTCCCGCACTTACAGCAAATCCCACTAATCAGTAATGGCCTTATGATACCGGATCTAATCGCTATCATTGCCAGTATTGACTTTGTTATGGCGGACGTCGACCGATGACACAGGACATGATTCAAACTGACCTAAACTCCGTCCTGAGCCACGAGGAAATTCAGGCCATCGATGCAGAATTAGCCCACGTTCCTTATAAATCTGGCGCCGCCATCGACGCACTTAAAATCGTTCAAGCTAAGCGAGGATGGGTATCAGATGACTGCCTCATAGCCATCGCCCGATATTTACAAATGTCCGCTGAGCAATTGGAGGGTGTCGCAACTTTTTATAATCTCATTTATCGCCGGCCAGTGGGAGAGAAGGTTATTCTATTTTGCGATAGCGTCAGCTGCTGGATCAGCAACTCCGATGGTATTAAAGCTAAAATTTCAGATCTGTTAGGAATCGATTATGGCGGAACAACCTTAGATAATCGTTACACATTATTGCCTGTGCCCTGCCTCGGCGCATGCGACCGAGCGCCAGTGATGATGGTCGGCGAAGATCTAGTAACCCACTTAGATGAGGCGCGAGTGCAACTTCTATTTGGCCAGACTACGGAGGCTAACAAAGACTGATGGAAAAAGTCCTAACGCGCAATATCGGCCCCGAACAACACACCACAAATTTAGCCGCGTACAAGGCTAACTATGGATATCGTGGTCTAAAAAAGGCCCTTACGGAGATGTCTCCCGACGATTGTCAGGCGGCGGTCAAAAACTCTAACCTCCGCGGTCGCGGCGGCGCCGGATTCCCGACGGGTATGAAGTGGAGTTTTGTACCCAAGGGAGATGCCTGTTCGCCGGGTCATAAATATCTAGTCTGCAATGCCGATGAAATGGAGCCAGGCACCTTTAAAGATCGCCTACTCATGGAGTGTGATCCCCATCAACTAATCGAGGGTATGTTACTTGCCGCCTACACTATCGGCGCGGACATAGCCTACATTTTTATCCGCGGAGAATATCTAGTCGCCATCCAAAGACTCCGTGATGCCATAGCCGAATGCTACGCCAATAGTTACCTCGGCGAACGAATTCTGGGTTCAGATTTTAGTTTAGAGATGTACGTCCATCCAAGCGCTGGACGCTATATCTGCGGCGAAGAGACGGCGTTAATAAACGCGCTTGAAGGCAAGCGCGCAAACCCGCGCGCGAAGCCACCTTTCCCCCAAGTTAGTGGACTCTGGGGCCGCCCTACCATTGTCAACAACGTCGAAACACTCTGCAATATTCCACACATAATCGATCACGGCGCGGACTGGTTCAAGACCCTAGGCGTTGGCGAAGACAGCGGTACCAAACTATTTGGAGTGAGCGGAAAAGTCAATAATCCTGGCTGCTGGGAGCTGCCCATGGGTACTCCAATACGTGAGATTGTAGAGGATCATGCTGGAGGTATGCGGGATGGGTTTCAACTAAAAGGGTTTTTGCCCGGTGGCGGTTCGACCGATTTTCTGGTGCCAGAGCACCTCGATTTGGCAATGGATTACAACGTAATTGGCGCTGCTGGCAGCCGCATGGGCACCGGCACCATGATCATACTGGATGATCGCACCTGCCCGGTCGGTATGGTGTTAAACCTGATCCGCTTTTTCGCGCAAGAATCCTGTGGGTTTTGCACCCCCTGCCGCGATGGTCTGCCCTGGTCCAGGCAAGTTTTAGAAGATATCGAGAACGGGGCAGGCCGGGCCGAAGACCTGGAGACGCTCGCCTATCAGGTGAAGTACATTGGTGCTATTGGCAACACCCACTGCGCGTTGGCGCCGGGGGCAATGGAACCGCTGCAAAGCGCTATGAAGTATTTTTATGATGATTTTGTACAGCATATCGACGCCGGGCACTGCCCTTATCACAACGGCAAAGGAGCTCTGTAAATGCCCACCATTACAATCGACGGACAGACTTTAGAAGTCAATAAAGGTGACAACATTCTTGAAGCCTGCCTGAACGCAGGGCTGGATCTTCCCTACTTTTGCTGGCATCCGGCAATGGGATCAATTGGTTCCTGTCGCCAATGCGCATTGGTGCAATACCAAAATGAAAACGACACCCACGGACGTATCGTCATGGGATGTATGACGTCCGTGACCGAAGGTGCGCGCTTTTCTCTGGACGCTAAAAATGCGGTTGAATTCCGCGAGGCAGTGGTCGAATCACTGATGCTCAATCACCCCCACGACTGCCCAGTCTGCGCGGAGGGTGGCGAGTGTCACCTTCAGGATATGACGGTAATGGTTGGTCACCGAGACCGCCGCTACCGCGGCAGTAAAAATACCCATCGAAACCAGTATCTCGGCCCTCTAATTCATCACGAGATGAATCGCTGTATCACATGCTATCGATGCGAGCGCTTCTATCGCGACTATGCCGGCGGCACCGACCTCGGAGCACAAGCGTCTCGAGATAGGCTATATTTTGGTCGCCAACAAGACGGTGTCTTGGAGAGTGAATTCTCCGGCAATCTAGTCGAGGTTTGTCCGACTGGGGTATTTACAGATAAGCCATTTTTAGCCGACTTTAGCCGTAAATGGGATCTTCAATCGTCACCCTCTATTTGCGGTGGTTGCGGTGTAGGCTGCAACATAGCGCCCGGCGAGCGCTACGGGCGTTTAAAACGCATCCACAATCGCTACAATCATGACATCAATGGTTACTTTATCTGCGACCGAGGACGATTCGGCGGTGGTTACGTCAACAGCAAACGGCGCATCAACTTCGCCGGGCTTCAGGGTACCGATGGCAGTTTTGCCGCCATCAACCAAGAGGCCGCTTTGAGCAAGGCCCAAACGTGGATGCAAAACGCGCGAATCGCGGGTATCGGATCACCGAGGGCTTCATTGGAATCAAATTTTCTCTTACAAACGTGGGTTGGATCCGATCAGTTCTCTGCTGGTTTTTCCGACGCAGAGGGAAGTATTCTAAATAGGCAGATCGAAATATTACAATCGACGCGAGCAATGAACCCGTCGATCAAGCAGATGGAGTCAGCAGACGCTATTCTAGTTCTCGGCGAGGACTTAACCAACACGGCTCCGCGGGTCGCCTTGGGCTTGCGTCAAGCGGTGCGCAATAAATCGCTTGCCATGGCCGAGCAAATGGGACTTCCTGACTGGCAGGATGCCGCGGTACGCAATCTCGCCCAAGATGCTCTGTCTCCATTAATTATAGTTACCAGTTACAGTAGCCGTCTCGACGATATTGCCCTGCACACGCTCACGCTCACTCCCAATGAGATCGCCGAATTTGGTTGCAATATAGCTGCTCGATTGCAGGGAAAGCCGGCACACAATGCCTTAATCGACGAGATTGCCGAATGTCTATCGGGCGCCAAACGCCCATTGATTATTAGCGGCAGTAGTATGTTGCAAGGTAATATTATCGAAAGTGCCGCGGCCGTCGCCGAGGCTCTGTGTGAGCACAACGCAAATACCATGCTGAGTTTATGCGCACCAGAGGCCAATAGTGTCGGCGCCGCAATGCTCTCCCAAGCAACCAATCTCTCGCTTTCGAATATAGTCGAAGGGGCTGACGATATCGATGTGCTGGTCGTATTGGAGAATGACTTAGCTCGACGGCTCGACCCAGCCTCGGTAAAAAAACTAGTCGAGTCGGGCACGAAAATTATTGCCCTAGACGTCCTCGAAAACACCACCCTCGACCACTCGACACTAGTTCTTCCCGCCGCCTCATTCGCGGAATCTCAAGGCACTCTTGTCAACAACGAGGGACGTGCACAGCGCTTTTTCTCCGTATTCCCGCCGGCCCATGACCGCCTCCCTAGCTGGCAGTGGTTACTGCAACTAGCCACTTGTAGCGGCAGCAGCCAACTCTCGGCGCTGACTCACTTTGATGAGGTAGTAGACGCCTGCGCAGCAAGTAGACCGATCTTTGCAAATTTATCCGAGGTGGCACCAGACCGCAGCTTCCGGGACCGCGGTCAAAAGATACCGCGTCAAACCCATCGCTACAGCGGTCGTACCGCCGTCAATGCTGCGGTATCAGTTCATGAGCCTCAGCAACCGATAGATCGAGAGACACCACTAGCCTTTAGTATGGAGGGTCTCAATCGCGACCAACCTGCAGCACTCACGCCCTACGTTTGGTCACCAGGCTGGAATTCAAATCAATCGCTGCATAAATTTCAAGCCGAAGTCGACGGTCCACTCAAGGGCGGTAGTGCCGGCCTACGACTGCTGGTATCGTCAACAAAAGGCGTTCAAAAACTGAGTTTAACGACCCCAGTCTCAGAAAAATCTGATTTATGGCAGCTTGTGCCTGTTCACTGTCTTCATGGCTCGGAAGAACTATCGAGACACACCGATGAAATTGCCGAATTAGCCGGCGATGCCTTTCTCACCCTTTCGATAGCTACCGCCAAAGAGCTTGACGTGGATGAGGGCGACAGAATATCGGTCGCCGGCTGCGGCGATACAATCTCCCTGACAGTTAAAATCGTCGAGCGTATGGCTGCCGGCTGCGCCGGTTACAGTATCGGCTTCGCTTCGACTCGCGAATTAACTACCGGCGCGGAGGTTCACCTGCAGCGCGATATCGCCTGGCAACCCTTAAAGCCTTCACTGATTGCTAGTGATCGCGATTCCATGCACATCGGCGGAGTTAATCGACATGTTTGACTGGGGCCCGATACTACTAGCGGTATCGATACTGATAGGCGGGGTCGCCGGAGCAGCAATACTCACATGGTGGGAGAGGAGACTACTCGGTTTTTGGCAAGACCGTCACGGCCCCAATCGGTTGGGCCCATGGGGCATCGGTCAAGTCGCCGCCGATATGATCAAGTTACTGTTAAAAGACGACTGGGTGCCGCCATTTGCTGACCGCATGGTATTTATCTTTGCACCGACGGCAATTGTCGTTGCCATGATGATGGGCTTTGCGGTGGTGCCTTTTGCACCAGGAATGCAAATTATCGATGTTAATATAGGTTTGCTTTTTTTCCTCGGCATGACCTCACTGGCGGTCTACAGTGTGCTGCTGGGCGGCTTGGCATCAAATAACAAATATGCACTTTTGGGTGGACTTAGATCGGCATCGCAGATGGTCAGTTATGAAGTCTTTATGGGACTCTCACTCATGGGTGTGGTGATGATGTCAGGTAGCTTTAGCTTAGTCGATATCGTCGCCGCACAACGTGAAGTCTGGTTCTGTTTTTCTCAAATACTTGGATTGCTGGTGTTTGTCGTCGCGGGTATAGCAGAGAGCCATCGACTGCCCTTTGATCTACCCGAAGCCGAGCACGAACTAACAGCCGGCTTTCATACTGAGTACGGCGGTATGAAATTTGCCATGTTTATGCTCGGCGAGTATCTCGGCTTGATGTTGATTTCATGCATGATCGTTACGCTGTTTTTTGGCGGTTGGATGGGTCCGGTATTAATCGGAGACTGGCTGCCACCGCTGGCCTGGTTCGGCATCAAAGTTTGTTTTGTTATCAATTTTTTTGTGCTTTTACGTGCGGCGATACCGAGGCCACGTTATGACCAACTTATGTCATTGGGTTGGAAAGTTATGCTACCGATCACACTAGTCAATTTGGTTATCACTGGCGCTATTTTATTGTGGTTCGAGGAGGCAATATAATGTGGAGTCAATTGCGCACGCTT
Organism: Porticoccaceae bacterium; assembly: GCA_028822945.1. Taxonomy (GTDB): domain Bacteria; phylum Pseudomonadota; class Gammaproteobacteria; order Pseudomonadales; family Porticoccaceae; genus TMED48. The sequence goes on from JAPKCN010000052.1 coordinate 6,805, forward strand.
TGGGAGGTATTCAAACACAGTTTTACCAAAGCAGAGACCGTTCAGTACCCAGAGCAAATGCCCTATCTTTCGCCACGTTATCGAGGCCGTATCGTCTTGACCCGCGACCCGGACGGCGAGGAGCGCTGTGTTGCCTGCAACCTATGCGCAGCAGTCTGCCCGGTAGACTGTATTGCCTTACAAAAGGATACTCGTGAAGACGGTACATGGTACCCAGAATTTTTTCGTATCAACTTCTCACGCTGCATCATGTGCGGTATGTGTGAAGAGGCCTGCCCAACCTATGCCATTCAGTTGACGCCTGATTTCGAAATGTGCGAGTACGACCGCCAAAACATGGTCTATGAAAAAGAACACTTATTAATCGACGGCGTCGGTAAATATCCGGAGTATAACTTTTACCGCGTGTCAGGAATACAAACAGCGTCCAAAGATAAAGGCGAAGCGCAAAATGAAACGGCTCCGATCGATACCAAAAGCCTGATGCCCTAGCCACGAAAGGATAAGCGAAATGGATACCGCCAATGCTTGAAATTATACTATTTTATTTAGCCTCCGGCGTGGCGCTAGCCGCCACTATCTTAGCTATGACTCGTGCAAATGCCATCCATGCGCTGATCTATTTAATCGTCTCCCTGCTGGCGGTCGCGGTGATCTTCTTCTTAGTTGGTGCGCCATTTGCGGCTGCTCTAGAAATTGTTATATATGCAGGTGCCATTATGGTGCTATTTGTTTTTGTCATCATGATGTTAAACCTGGGCGAAAAGGGTGATGCTCGCGAGAGACAGTGGCTGCAACCTCGTATTTGGTCGGGCCCAGCGGTCTTATCGCTGGTTTTACTCTGTGAGTTACTGTACCTGATCTCAAGCATTGAAGGTTCCGCGTCGGCGGGCACTGTAACCGCAAAAACAGTCGGCATCGCACTTTTTGGTCCCTATGTTATAGCGGTCGAGTTAGCCTCAATGTTGCTACTCGCTGGTTTGGTCGGATCCTTCCATTTAGGCCGGCGCACCCTTGAGCGAGGGTCCTAAGCAATGCAGGAATTAGCTGTGCCTCTAAATCATGTACTTTTAGTGTCGTCTCTGCTGTTTTGCATTGGCATGTTAGGGCTGATGATTAGGCGCAATATCATATTTATTTTAATGTCTCTCGAGGTCATGTTAAATGCCTCAGCGCTCGCCTTCATCGCTGCCGGCGCTCACTGGGGGCAACCAGACGGCCAGATAATGTTCATGCTGATCCTTAGCGTTGCTGCCGCCGAAGTTGCAGTCGGGCTGGGGCTGGTGTTGCAGGTCCAACGACGTTTTAAAAGCCTAGATATGGACGACGCCAACCGGATGAGAGGGTGAGTATGCGCGACTATATTTGGTTAATACCGCTGCTGCCACTGATAAGTTCAATAACGCTGATGATTGCCGCGCCCCGCCTGACACACAAGATCATCACCCTACTAGGTGTTGGGTCTGTTGGCATGGCTGCTGTCGCGACCTGCGCACTTGCAATCGAGTTCGTCGGTAATCCAAACCCGATTGAGATCGTGTTGTGGACCTGGATACACGTCGCTGATCTCGCGCCGAGGATCGCATTTTACGTCGATGGGTTAACTCTGGTAATGATGTCGGTTATCACCGGCGTCGGCTTTTTAATTCACCTGTTCTCCAGCGAATTTATGGAACACGATGCCAGTTATGCTCGCTATTTTGCCTATTTAAATATGTTCGTTGCTGCCATGTTAGTGCTGGTGCTGGCAGATAATCTATTACTGCTATACCTCGGTTGGGAGGGCGTCGGTGTTTGTAGCTACCTACTTGTTGGTTTTTGGTACCAAAACAGCGCCAATGGGCACGCCGCACGCAAGGCATTTATCGTCACTCGCATCGGCGATACCGCTATGGCTGTGGGTCTGTTGTTGCTGTTCACTGAACTTGGCACACTCGATATTCAATCCATGATTAGCTCAGCCAATTCAGAGTGGGAAATTGGCGATAACCTACCGACGATTGCATGCTTACTTTTACTCGCAGGAGCTGCCGGCAAGTCGGCACAACTGCCACTGCACACTTGGTTACCCGACGCAATGGCCGGACCGACGCCCGTTAGCGCGCTGATTCATGCCGCGACTATGGTTACCGCTGGGGTATATTTGATCGCCCGAACTCATGGCCTCTTTTTACTCTCACCCTCCGCTATGACAGCGGTAGCAGTTCTTGGCTTAGCCACCTCGCTGATGGCAGCTTTTACAGCCCTTGTGCAAACCGATATCAAGCGCATACTTGCATACTCAACCATCAGCCAGATTGGCTATATGTTTTTAGCCCTCGGCGTCGGCGCTTGGACTGCCGGTATTTTTCATTTAATGACACATGCCTTTTTTAAGGCCCTATTGTTTCTCGGTTCAGGCGCCATCATCCACTGCCTCCACCACGAGCACAATATTTTTAAAATGGGTGGGTTACGAAGACGTATGCCCGTTACATTTTGGAGCTTTATGATCGGCTCTGCAGCCCTCGCAGCTTTGCCTATGACCTCAGGCTTTTTCAGTAAGGATCAAATTCTCCTCCAAGCCTACCAACTGGCTAGTATCGGCCCCTGGTTGTGGCTCGGAGGTCTGCTGGGTGCGCTACTCACAGCTGTTTACAGTTTTCGTCTGGTATTTATAGTATTTTTTGGCGCAGTCAACACTGAACCCGACCGCGAAATCGGCTGGCGCATGGCCGTACCATTGACATTACTCTGCACACTTTCGCTGGTTGGCGGCTATTTCAGTCTTCCATTAACAAATGTATTCCCGACTGTCGACGCCGGTCATCCAGCGCACTGGGTCGAAGTTATCTCAGTCGCCGTACCGCTTTTAGGTGTACTACTCGCCTATGGATTATTCCTTGGCCGTCAGCTAAAACTACAACCTTGGATGGAAGGGCAAATAGGTCAGGCGATTCGTCAATTCTGGTTCTCCGGATGGGGCGTGGACCAACTTTACAACAGCTTGCTGGTGCAGCCATACTCAATCCTTGCAGGAATGCTGAAGGGTGAACCAATCGATCGACTTTACAACGCAATAGTACGCCTCAATCAGACTCTGCACCAGTGGCTCAGTGTTACCCAGACAGGGCGCATGCGCTGGTATATCGCGAGCATGGTGTTCGGCCTTATATTTACGCTAGGCATTGCGTTTAACGTCGCCCCTGGAGCTATTTAATGGCGATGCTCCATTTGATACTCATACTGCTCATCGGCGGCGTTATCGCCGCATTATCGGAACGCATCAGCACAAATATGCCGCGGTTCGTAGCTCTATTATCAATTGGCACTGCGCTGTTCTATTTAATCTCACAAATCTACGCATTTGATAATCTCTCTTTATTGCAAGCATCTACACCAGGAGACCCAAGCACTTGGTTGATGCATTTTAAGATAGCTTGGATTCCAACTTTCGGCATCCATATTGAACTGGCGCTAGATGGTATAAGTCTACTGATGGTGCTGCTAACGCTAATTTTAGGCGCAGTCGCAGTCAGTGCTTCCTGGACAGACATCAAGGAGCATCGCGGCTTTTTTGAAGCCAACCTACTTTGGACCCTAGCAGGTGTGTTGGGGGTCTTTATGGCCCTCGACCTCTTTCTCTTCTTTTTATTTTGGGAAGTGATGCTGATCCCGATGTATTTTATGATCGCAATATGGGGCCACGAAAATCGTGGCTACGCGGCTATGAAGTTCTTTATTTTTACGCAGGCGAGTGGGCTTTTAATGCTAGTGGCAACACTAGGTTTAGTGGCTGTGCATCAC
>JAPKCN010000237.1 GCA_028822945.1 Porticoccaceae bacterium
CAGTGGTAGTGGCGGTGCCGATCAAAATCAACCCACCCACAGCTACCAAACTATGGCTGATGGAACGGTCCATAAGGTTGATGCAGCGGGTAATTTCATATCGGTATCCGAACAAAATGACGAAATTCATGGCGGTAATGGCAACGACCTAATTTATGGCCGCGCCGGAAATGATCAGCTATTTGGTGACGGCGGCAACGATGTTATTGAGGGTGGTAGTGGCAATGATTACGCATGGGGCGGTTATGGTAACGACGATATCTCAGGCGGCAAAGGCGACGACAACCTGTTTGGTGATAGCGGCCACGATAACTTAGTTGGCGACTCAGGCAATGACACTATCGATGGAGGCAGCGGCAATGACTTGGTCTATGGAGGCAAGGGCGACGATAACATTTTAGGTGCTTCTGGCAATGATCAATTACATGGCGGCACAGGTGCCGATATGCTCATCGGCGGCTACGGTAATGATTCGCTTTTCGGTGGCAATGATAACGATACCCTCCAAGGCGACCGCGGCAATGATAATCTCGATGGCGGCGTAGGCAATGACACTCTGTACGGCGGCTCGGGCAATGACAACCTAAAAGGCGGCTCCGGTGACGACCTTATCTATTCGGGCCTTAATAAGGATGTGGTCGACGGCGGCTCCGGTATAGACACTGTGTCCTACGACTATGCCAACAGCGGTGTAAATATTGACATTCATCGAAAGAAAAGCACCGGTGGTGATTCTGATACGCTCAAATCTATTGAAAATGCGATTGGGTCAGATCATAACGACAGTATCCGCGGCAATCATCTCAACAACCGCCTTGAAGGCGGTAACGGCAACGACGTTATTAGGGGTATGACCGGCGCTGATATCTTAATAGGCGGCGCAGGTGAAGACTCTTTCAATTGGCGACAGAGCGATATCGACGGTAGCCTTGATCAAATTCTCGACTTCGCCATAGGGACAGACAGCCTAAGCCTCGATGTCAGCTCCTCTCTGGCAAGCCGAGATCTCGACGAGTGGCTAATGCTAGAAGCGGGTGACAATAGCAGCTACCTGTTCGTCGACTTAGATGGCGACGGTGATTTCGCCGATGCGATTGCCTTTGCAGAGTTTCAGGGTGTCAGCACAGATTCATTGACTGACTTAAGCATTTCAGTTGTCTAAAGTCATATCCGATCGCAATACTTTTATCGCTTCGGTAAAACGAGTGGTCCAGATGATTCTGGGCCATTCTTTTATGACCAACTTGGCCGCGTTTTGCGTCCCGCTCTATACCCTACAAATTTTTGACCGAGTGATCACCACCGGTAGCTACGAATCACTATGGATGTTGGCGGCCGGCGCATTGATTATTTCAGTCAGTGGTCTGCTTTTTGAACAGCTGCGCCGTAAATCTATCGCCAACTTTAGCCACTACCTAGACGACCAAATAGCCAGCCATATCAGCGCAGAAATACGCCGCGGCTATCCAGGTAAAAAGCTCTACCGCAAAGTAAAATTATTTAATCAACATCTTAGCTCCGGTGCCATTACCAGTATCCTCGATGCACTCTGGCTACCCATTTCCGCCCTAATTATATTTTTTCTTTCGCCCGTACTCGGTTGGTTTATGCTCTCAGTCAATCTGTGTTTTTGTTTGATTGCCTATGCAAAATTCAAACAGGAAAAACCCTCTCTCGATGAGGGGCTCGTCGACTGGTCTGAAAAAACCCAGCGCTGGCTAGGCTCGGCTAACACACTCGAGCACTGGGAGCGTGCCCGAGCGCCCCAAGACATTATCAGCAACCATCGCCAGGGCCTGCTCACCGACATGCACCATAGCCTAAGAACCCTATATCAACTGGCCACACCAACTATTGGCGCGGCATTACTGCTACAAAATAGTCTATCGCCTGGCGGCTTTATCGCCGTATTAATCATTTCAGCCCGAGCTATCGCGCCCTTTGATATGCTGCTTGCCAACAGCGCCGTCGTGTCTCTCGGTAAGCAGGTGGTAGTTGAAGTCTGCGACTACTTTGAACAACTCAGCCAGCATAAATTTGCTGGCTATAGTGCATCTGTCGAGGGGCTTGTTAAACTAAAGAGCATTAATGTCGATGACCCAATTAATCCGCAACACCAATCGGTTCTAACGAATATAACCATGCAGGCAAGTCCCGGGGAAATCACCGCTCTCGTTGGATCGGTCGGTGCAGGGCAGACAGATGTAATCAAAGTACTCCTCGGAGAACACCAGCCGCAGTCTGGTGACTGCTTAATCGACAACAAACGCCGCGGCGATTGGTGTTCACAGAGTTTACACCGCAATATCGCAGTAGCCGGTGAATCAGTGCACCTGCCGGAGGCTACCATTTTGCAGCTTATCAGCCGGTTTGATGCTGTAGATGAAACCCAAGCAATCCAAGCTGCGCAGATAACTGGTCTCAATCAACGGCTTCTCGAACTCAATATTGCCTACGACTTTATGCTCAATAACAAAGCTCGCAGCACCGCGATTGGCATTCAACTTGAGCGCCTAATAAGTCTAACGGCAATGGTCGCCGGCGATGCCAAGATCGTCTTATTAGAAAACCCTAAAAGCTACTGCAATGGGTTTACGCTCAACCAGCTGCACTGCACATTACAGCTTCTACAACAGCAAAACAGATGTGTAATTTTAACCACCAACTCTAAACAACTCATTAAACTGGCGCAGCGAACCTATGTCTTTGAGAACGGCACAGTGGTGCCACCCCCAAGATCACTTGCCAGCACTCAGCGAGTCGCTTAGACCTCGTGCAATATAATCTCACTCCTCTCAAAGATAAGTCCCTGCGCAACAGAACCCTAGTCATTTTCGCGACCAGCGTCTT
>JAPKCN010000053.1 GCA_028822945.1 Porticoccaceae bacterium
CTTTTGACCAAGGTGTACCTTCACTAATCAACGCCTCAATTTCATCAATCGGTACATCTTGCTTAAGCTTAATCGTTAGTGCCTGACTGTGGCACCGCATGGCACCAATGCGCACACAGAGACCGTCGAGCGGTATAGGTCGGTCACAGCGGGCTAGTATTTTGTTGGTCTCAGCCTGGTTTTTCCATTCCTCACGACTCTGCCCGTTGGCCACTTCGGAATCAATCCACGGCAATAAACTGCCTGCTAGGGGGAAACCCCATTGGGTCACAGGAAAATCATCACTCCGCAAAATTTGCGTAACCCGCCGGTCTATATCGAGAATTTCGGATGCTGGATTTGTCAGTTGCTCGCTAACCGAGGACTTAATAGCACCCATTTGCGAGATCAACTCACGCATGTTTTGCGCGCCAGCACCAGATGCTGCCTGATAGGTCATCGAACTGGCCCACTCTACTAAGTCGGCGTTAAACAATCCACCCAATCCCATTAACATGAGACTTACAGTGCAGTTGCCTCCAACAAAGTCTTTAGTTCCGTGGGCGATCGCCGCGTCGATTACTTCTCGATTAACGGGATCTAAAATAATCGTTGCACTGCTGTTCATACGCAGAGTAGAGGCCGCATCTATCCAGTAGCCTTGCCAACCTGCAGCACGCAACTTTGGATAAACCTGTGAGGTGTAATCACTTCCCTGACAGCTAATAATAATCTGCATCCGCCTCAAAGCCCCTATGTCATAGGCATCCTGAAGCACAGGCACGTTAAAACCAATATCTGGCGCCGGTTCACCGGGTTGAGACGTAGTAAAAAAAACCGGCTCTATAAGACTAAAATCGCTCTCTTGACGCATACGCTCCATGAGCACTGAACCCACCATGCCGCGCCAACCAACTATCCCTGTAACTTTCATTGATTCATACTCACATTGGGTCTCAAACCAGCGCTGCAGCCGCTTGGAGCTCAGCCACAACTGCGTCGCCCATCTTCGCTGTGCCAACGCGAGTTGTGCCTGCGGTTTGAATATCAGCCGTTCTCAACCCTCGATCGAGGACGCGACTCACTGCGTGCTCGATGGTGGATGCTGAATCTGGTGATCCGAGCGAATAGCGCAGCATCATAGCTACCGAGAGAATAGTGGCTAGTGGATTAGCGACACCCTGTCCAGCTATATCTGGGGCCGAGCCGTGGCAGGGTTCATACATACCGCCACCGAACTGATCTAAGGATGCCGAAGGCAACATTCCGATCGAACCGGTCAACATGGCCGCAGTATCTGACAAAATATCGCCAAACATATTGCCAGTTACCAATACATCAAACTGTTTGGGTTCGCGTACCAACTGCATCGCCGCATTATCGACGTATAGGTGACTCAACTCGACATCGGGATAATCGGCTGCCATCTCTGAAATAACCTCTTTCCAAAGAATGGTCGCCTCGAGGACATTTGATTTATCTACTGAACACAATCGTTTATCTCGCACCATTGCTGTCTCAAAAGCAACTTTACCGATGCGCCTAATTTCAGACTCGGCGTATTTGTAGGTGTTGTAACCTTCGCGCTCCCCATTTTCAAGGGTCCTAATGCCACGTGGCTCACCGAAGTAGATACCGCCGACCAATTCCCGCACTATCAGAATGTCCAGGCCCGCTACAATCTCGGGTTTCAGGGACGACGCGTTCGCCAGTTGCGGATACATAATCGCCGGACGCAAGTTGGCAAACAACTGTAATTCCGCTCGAATCCGTAGCAGCCCACTTTCTGGTCGCAATCTGCGCTCAAAGTGATCCCACTGCGGTCCGCCGACAGCGCCTAGCAAAATGGCATCTGCATCGCGAGCACTATCGAGTGTATCCTGGGGGCAGGGGTTCCCGGCAACATTGAGTGCAGCTCCTCCAAGTAAGCCGTAGTCTAGTTTTACACCTAAATCGAACTGCAGATTGATAGCCTCTAGAACTTTTACGGCTTCAGTGACAATCTCAGAACCAATGTTATCGCCCGGCAAAACTAGCACTCGCCTGGTCATTTAATAGCTCCAAATACCCATGGATGACACGCAGCGCGCTGCGTTTCATAGCGCTTAATCGAAGTCGCCTCCTGAAGGGTCAGCGCAATTTCATCTAGCCCATTTAACAGACACTGCTTGCGGAATTCATCGATTTCAAAATCGTAACTACTCCCATCGCTCGACAGTACTTGCTGATCTTTAAGGTCCACAGTTAATTGATAGCCCTCCTCAAGATATAAACCTGCAAACAATCGATCCACAGACTGTTCGCTTAGCACCACTGGAAGTAACCCGTTTTTAAAGCAATTATTGTAGAATATATCGGCAAAACTTGGCGCAATAATTGCTCGAAAACCATAGTCCTCGAGCGCCCAGGGCGCATGTTCACGACTCGAGCCACAACCAAAGTTTGTCCTAGCTAAAAGTATAGATGCCCCTGAGTAACGCTGTTGATTAAGAGGAAACTCGACGTTTAATGGCCGCATCGAACAATCCTGCCCCGGCTCACCGCTATCCAGATAACGCAATTCATCAAATAGATTGGGACCAAACCCGCTGCGCTTGATTGATTTCAAAAACTGTTTGGGAATGATCATATCCGTATCCACATTGGCGCGATCCATAGGTCCAACTAACCCAGAATGTCGAGTGAAAGCTTTCATGTCACGACCTCCTGAACGAAATCGCGCACATCGACGATATGACCCGCTACCGCTGCCGCCGCCGCCATCGCCGGACTCATCAAATGAGTTCGACCTCCATTCCCCTGCCGGCCTTCAAAATTTCGATTTGAGGTAGACGCGCAGTGTTCTCCAGAGCCCAATTTATCGGCATTCATTGCCAGACACATTGAGCACCCAGGTTCGCGCCACTCCATCCCAGCATTAATAAATACCTTGTCTAACCCCTCGGCTTCTGCCTGCGCTTTAACCATCTGTGATCCAGGCACTACTAGTACCTGTTTGACCGATGATGCAGTTTTTCGGCCCCGCGCAACAGCCGCAGCGGCACGCATATCTTCGATACGCGAATTCGTGCAGCTCCCGATGAACACGCGATCAACAGCAATCGAGGTGATCGCTTGGCCGCCCTCAAGGCCCATATAAGCCAGGGCACGTTCCAATCCCCGACGTTCTTCTGGGGTTTTTTGTGATGACAAGTCTGGTACTCTGGCAGTGACTTCAGCCACCATTTCCGGCGAGGTGCCCCAGGTAACCTGGGGCGCAATTTCGTCGGCATGTAGAAAAACTTCGCTATCAAAAACCGCTTGGTCATCGCTTACCAGAGTCTTCCAGTAAGCCACAGCAAGTCCCCATAGACCGCCACTGGGCACAAACTGCCGTCCATGCACATAGTCGATTGTAGTCTCGTCGACCGCAACCATTCCAACCCGAGCGCCGGCCTCAATCGCCATATTACAGACCGTCATTCGTCCCTCGACGGTCATATCCCGAAACACTTCTCCAGCAAATTCGATCGCATGTCCATTGCCTCCGGCGGTACCTATCTTCCCTATGATCGCTAAAACAACATCCTTGGGAGTCACCCCTGTTGCTAAGCAGCCATCGACGGTAACGCGCATGTTCTTCATCTTTTTTGCCACCAGACATTGGGATGCCAATACGTGCTCGACTTCGGATGTGCCAATGCCGTGCGCCAAACAACCCAAGGCTCCATGAGTAGCGGTGTGCGAGTCTCCGCAGACAACTGTCATACCGGGCATCGTAGCCCCGAGTTCAGGCCCCATGACATGCACGATACCCTGGCCCATTTCATTCATCTTGAACTCTTTAATTCCAAAGTGCTCACAGTTATCGTCAAGGGTCTGCACCTGGATACGCGATGTGAGGTCAGGAATTCCTGCAACTCCCGCCTCTCGTTCAAAGCGATCAGTAGAGATATTGTGGTCTGGGGTTGCCACATTCGTATCCAGTCGCCAGGGCTTGCGGCCAGCTAAGCGCAGACCTTCAAAAGCCTGCGGCGACGTGACCTCATGAATAATATGTCGATCGATATAGATCAGAGCAGAGCCGTCGTCGCGCTCGGTAACGATGTGACTCTCCCACAACTTATCATATAGCGTTTTTTGGCTCATCTAATTCCCCTTATTTCGAAGCTGCCGTGCCAGTCCATGACCCTCCCTCAGCCGCTATCATAATCTCCCTGCATGATGAAATAAACTCATAATTTTTGTACAAGCCATTCCTTGCTAGAGTAGATATTGTATTTTCAATACTTTGGTCAATCTGGACAATCAAAACCTAAAAGCTTTTGTAAGTGTTGCCACTAATCGTTCGTTTTCAACGGCTGCAGACCAGCTATACCTAACAAAATCTGTAATTAGTAAGCGCATTGCACAATTAGAACAGCAGGTTGGCAGACGATTATTTGACCGACTGGGTCGCCAGGTATCTTTGACGGAAGCTGGTTTCGCTCTGCTACCCAGAGCGCAACATATCCTAGGTCGTTATAACGAAGCGCGGTAAGCTCTGAAAGATCTTTCAGGACAATCCAGCGGTACTTTGCGACTGGCAATAAGTCATCACCTCGGCCTTCACCGGCTGACATAGGGGTTAAAAGCCCTTACTCGCGAATACCCCGAGGTGCGGCTAGATATCTTTTATGGATTCGGACGTAGCCTCTCAACAGGTTGTCGAGGGGACTTCAGAAATTGCCGTAAGCACATTAACGCTTGAACCACACAAAAGCATAGTCGGACACAGGGTATGGCACGATCCGTTTGAATTTATCTGTGCTCAAGGTCATCCATTGGCAAATCTGGCGAAGCCTAAACTTATGAGCTTGGGAGTATATACCCAGCAATCCTTTCCGGTTTGAATACCTATACCGGAAGAATCGTGCAAAATTTATTTTCAGAGTGCAACATACCGTTAGGTGCTTCGATGTCGACCAACTATATAAAGTCTATTAGAGTACTCATTTCGATTGGCTTAGGATAGAACGAATGTTGAATCATACTGGTTAACGGTTCAAAGAACATACCGGTAGACAGTACCATTACCGCAAGAGATTTGGGGTATATAGATCACGGCCAACGCAGCTTATCAAATGGGGCGAGGCCTTTATAGAGGTACTCTGCAGCATCCGCCCATGTGATCCAGCAAGCCATGCATGAATGTTAATATGACTCTATGTGCTGTTTCCAGACCTATTTAATGCGTATTGTCTAGCCAATCTAAAACTATCCCATATGCCCATTGCCCAAGTTGCAATAAGAGCCCCATACAGAACCACCTGTTGCCAAGCAACAAAAGGGCTCGGAGTGATTCGTAATGCATCTAAGATGGATTCAATCGATATGCCAAGTTCACCACGATTGATTTGCGCGGCAACGATATCCGCTTTGAAGTTTGCTTCAAACATTACAAAACCCAAACACACTAAAGTTATCGTAATGCAAAGCCACGCTCTCCGTCGCTTGCCGAGCAAAAAGTACCCAGCACCGGGGAAAATTAAAATACTGTACAGAGCAACTTTATAGGCTAATTTCACATCCACCCACTTACCCGAAGGCAGGCCCAGAAAGCCATTGCAACCCCTGAGGGGTACTTAAATCGGCGGGAGACCACTGTCTACATCCATATTTTGAGCGCGCTGACGAAGATAATGATCCATCAGAGTGATTGCCAGCATTGCCTCGGCAATCGGCACTGCTCTGATTCCTACACAGGGGTCGTGGCGACCCGTGGTAACGACGTCGACCGGCTCTCCCTTGGTGTTAATTGAACGCCCTGAAATTCTCAAACTAGAAGTAGGCTTTAAAGCTAAATTTGCGCATAGTGCCTGACCGGTGGATATACCGCCTAGCACACCACCAGAGTTATTCGATAAAAAACCCTGTGTAGATAACTCGTCGCGGTGATCTGTGCCTTTTTGGGTCACACACGAAAATCCGGCACCAATCTCGACCCCTTTGACGGCATTAATGCCCATCAGAGCATGGGCAATATCGGCATCCAAACGATCAAAGACCGGCTCCCCCAAGCCAACTGGTAACCCGGTCGCAGTAACGCTGACTTGCGCGCCTACTGAGTTACCCTCTTTAACCAGAGCCTGCATATAATTTTCAAGTTCAGGTATCTTATCTGGGTCGGGAAAGAAAAACGGATTGCGCTCAATTTCCTCGCGCTCAAAACGTTCAAATCTAACGGGACCCAAGCGCGAAACGTACCCGAAAATCTCAACTCCGAGCCGTTCGGACAGATATTTTTTGGCTATAGCACCAGCCGCGACGCGCATCGCAGTTTCGCGAGCCGAACTGCGACCGCCACCGCGGTAATCACGGATACCATATTTTTGATAATAAGTATAATCAGCATGAGAAGGCCTAAATAAGTCTTTAATTTTACTATAATCTTTAGATTTTTGATCGGTATTGGCTATTATCATTCCAATCGGAGCGCCAGTCGTCTTGCCTTCGAACAATCCGGACAATATTTTCACTTCATCGGATTCTCTGCGCTGCGTTGTATAGCGCGATTGACCCGGCTTACGACGATCGAGATCTCGCTGCAGGTCGGCCGCGGTGAGAGTCAATCCGGGCGGACACCCGTCTACCACGCAGCCGAGCGCAGCCCCATGACTTTCGCCAAAGCTGGTAAGCGTAAATAATTTTCCGAATGTGTTACCAGACATGTCTATCCTTACTCGTTAACGCAATTACTATTATACGAAATTTATGCCGGCGATTGGCGATTTTCCAGAAGCTGCTCGCGACTCAACAAAAAGACTCCGCCATCGCCATCGCCATCGGCAAACTCTATCCAAGTGAACGGCATACGCGGAAACGCTTGCTCCAGGGCAAGAGCAGTATTGCCTACCTCGACGACCAACACGCCATCCGGCCGAAGATATCTCTGCGCTTGAACCAGAAGACGGCGCGTGAAATCGAGTCCGTCGTTACCGGATAGTAATCCCAAACTTGGCTCGTGCTCAAACTCTTTGGGCATACTCGCAAAATCTTGCGCGTCGACATAAGGTGGATTCGAGACGATTAGATCAAATTGTTGATCGTTCAAGCTGCCAAACAAGTCGGATTGCAACACACTTACTCTCCCTTTTAGCTGATGTGCTTGCACGTTGATATCTGCTACTGCCAGCGCATGCTCGCAAATATCACTCAATAAAATGTGCGCGCGTGAAAATGCATAGGCGCAAGCAATCCCGATACAGCCGCTGCCCGTACACAAATCTAAGATGTTATTGGGTGGAGTGGTAATCCACGGCTGGAATTGGTCAGTTATCAACTGAGCGATCGGCGAGCGCGGTATAAGAACCCGCTCATCGACATATAGTGACAACCCACAAAACCACGCTTCGCTCGTAAGATAAGCCGCGGGTATACGTTCGTGAGCGCGACGATGAAAGAGTGTCCGAACTGCCGTGATGTGCGCTTCATCGACTGGTCTCTCGAGTAAGCTTCGATGCGGCATTGGGCCTAAATCAAGCGCATATGCGAGCAGAAGTACGGCTTCATCCCAAGCGCTAGTAGTGCCGTGGCCAAACGCTAAGCGGTGACGCAGGAATAATTTTTCGCCCTCGACGAGTAGCTGGTGAATAGTGATAGAAGGTCGCAAGCAGACAACTCCATGGGGGTATTAATTTCGGTCTTTATAATATCGGAATCACAGTACTAGGGTAAATGCAAAACTGGTATTCGTACCGCTTTTGATACAGAATGCGCTCGCTCGAGCAGCGATTCGCTTTAAATCAAGTAGTAAGAGGATGTTTAGAATGAAAGATGCGTTTGAAAAGATTATCCAGAGTACTGGCGAAGACGTGAAGCGGCCTGGACTTTTAGATACGCCAAAGCGTGCGGCTCAGGCATTTGAGTACCTGACAAGCGGCTACCATGTGGACCTAGATGAGCTAGTCAATAATGCGCTATTCCCATCGGATTCCGACGAAATGGTAATGGTTAAGGACATCGAGCTCTACTCACTCTGTGAACACCACTTATTGCCGTTTATTGGTAAGTGTCACGTCGCTTACATCCCCAATGGCAAGGTCCTGGGCTTATCAAAAATAGCGCGCGTTGTTGATATGTTTTCGCGACGACTGCAGATACAAGAAACATTGGCCCAACAAATTGCTGCCACTATCCAAAAGATAACCGCCGCACAGGGCGTCGCCGTTATCATTGAGGCCAAGCACATGTGCATGATGATGCGCGGTGTAGAAAAGCAAAACTCATCTATGAAAACCTCAGCCACGCTGGGTTTATTTCGCGACAATCAAGCTACACGCACCGAATTTTTGGCGCTCTTAGGGAATCACTAGGATTATGTGCGCAAGTTTGTTGGTTTGCGCATTTGGGTAATGGCGCAAACCGCTTACTAATCAAATAAAGAAATCGGGCACTAACTCCTCTTCCGCTAAGTCTGGGTTGAAGCGATATTTTGAAAAGTCGCTAATACCCTCCGCCTGCAGAACATCTTGGTCGACACAGAAATTACCAGTAAACACATGACTGTTGCGGGTCAGCATCACATAAGCCGCATCTGCCATAATCTCCACGGTTCGCGAACGTTGAATAATTGGATTTCCTCCAACGATGTTACCTACTGCTGCAGTTGCTATCGCGGTCCGCGGCCACAGCGCGTTAAAAGCGATACCAGCGCTACGAAACTCCTCACTCATCCCGAGCACACACATGCTCATGCCGAACTTAGCCATGGTATAAGCAACGTGATTTTGGAACCAACGAGTTTCCATATTTAGCGGCGCTGACAAATTTAAAACATGCGCATTATCGGCCTTACGTAGAAAGGGGATAGCTAATTTCGAGCACAAAAATGTACCTCGCGTGTTAATGTCGTGCATGAGATCGTAAGTTTTCATCGTAATCGTCTCAGTGCTCGAAAGATTGATAGCGCTGGCATTGTTAACCAGTATGTCAATGCCGCCATATACCTCTGCAGCCTGTTGCATAGCACTAACGACCTGCTCTTCATAACGAACGTCGACCACCAGTGGCAGAGCACTTCCACCCGCAGCACGAATTTCTTCGGCTGCAGTATAAATCGTTCCGGGTAACTTTGGATGAGGCTCTGCGGTCTTTGCTGCAATCGCAATGTTGGCGCCGTCGAGCGCCGCACGCTTGGCAATCGCCAAGCCAATACCGCGGCTAGCTCCGGTTATGAACAAAGTTTTGCCTTTTAAATCACTCATAGTTGTTCCTTTTCAATAAATTTATGCCCATTCTCGGAGTAAACTAAGACCCGCAGTCGCAGAATTCTACTCGATACCCCCTCGAGTCAACTTAGCTGGGTCGAGTAACTTCTCTAACTCGGCACGTCCTATTTCTGTCTCTTCATCCGCCACATCGATCACTGAACGGCCTTCCTTATACGCCTTTTTTGCAATATGAGCTGCTTTTAAATAGCCAATAATAGGATTCAGAGCGGTTACTAGTATGGGATTTCTAGACAACGCCAATTGTAATTGTTTCTCATTGACGGTAAAGCTTGCTATGGCTTTGTCTGCCAACAAGATAGACACATTGGACAATAACTGAATACTCTCCAAAAGATTATCCGCGATGACCGGCAACATGACATTCAACTCAAAATTACCCGACTGCCCGCCAATGGTAATCGCAGCGTCATTACCGATGACCTGCGCAGCTACCATAGCGGTGGCCTCAGGTATCACTGGATTAACCTTTCCGGGCATGATGGAGGAGCCGGGTTGCAGCGCCTCAAGAGCGATTTCACCGAGCCCAGCCAACGGCCCCGAATTCATCCAACGCAAGTCATTGGCAATTTTTAAAAAAGACACAGCCAACGTTTTAAGTTGTCCAGACAGGGCAACAGCAATATCTTGCGTACCGATGTGACTAAATAAATTATCCGCTGGCGTAAATGCTATCCCAGTACTCTGACTGAGTTGCCGACTAAAGACTTTGGCAAAAGCAGGATGTGCATTAATACCTGTGCCCACCGCAGTACCCCCTTGGGCTAGACTCTGCAGTAATGGACATAGATTTTCTATTAGGCTAATATTTTGTTTGATCTGAGTAGCCCAACTCAGCAAGCTCTGACTCATTCGCACCGGCATGGCGTCCATCAAATGCGTGCGACCGGTTTTGATATATTGATCTACTGCATCGGCTTTAGTCTCAATAGCAATTAATAGATGCGCCAAGGCGGGAAGTAAATTATTGTGTAATTCCATCGCAGCGCTAATATGAATCGAGCTTGGGATAATGTCATTACTGCTCTGGCCGTAATTAATGTGATCGTTTGGATTGACGATTTCGCCCAAACGCTTAGATGCCAACGTAGCTAGCACCTCATTTGCGTTCATATTAGAACTGGTGCCAGAACCTGTTTGGAAAACATCGACAGGGAAATGCTGCATAAAATCATTACTGGCAAGTAGTTCTTTAATAACTGTAGCTATCCCATCCGCCATATTCTGCGATAACAAACCCAATTCAGAATTAGCTTGCGCCGCGGCTGATTTAGCGATTAGGAGTGCTCGAATAAATGGCTCTGGCATGCGTCTTCCGCT
>JAPKCN010000238.1 GCA_028822945.1 Porticoccaceae bacterium
TCTTTAGTCTGGAGTTTTTAACCACCACCAGCGGCCAGACATTAATAACGTTGATCTATCATCGCCGACTAGATGAAGCGTGGGAGACAGCAGCCAGAGCGCTGCAAAACAAACTCTCGGTCATGGTAATTGGCCGTAGCAAAAAACAAAAAATTGTTTTGGACTCCGACTTTGTCACCGAAACATTACAGATTGATGATCGTAAGTATAGCTACCAGCAGGTCGAGTCGGGCTTTACTCAACCCAATGCCGCGGTTAATGTCCACATGCTAACTTGGGCAAGTCAGTGCCTAAAAGGGAGCCGCGGTGACCTGGTTGAGCTTTATTGTGGCAATGGTAATTTCACTGCGGTTTTAGCCCAACATTTCGATCAGGTACTGGCTACTGAAATATCCAAGGTGTCGGTGAGGTCGGCGCACATTAACTTCCTCAGTAACAACATTGAAAATGTTACTGTCGTGAGAATGTCTAGCGAAGAACTGACGCAGGCATTGAACAAAGAGCGCCCTTTTCGGCGACTGGCCGAGCTTGATTTAGACAGCTACAACTTTTCTACCATCTTCGTTGATCCACCGCGCGCAGGACTCGACGAAGAGACACTCAAGCTCGTCAGCCGATTCGATAATATTTTATATATATCCTGTAATCCAGAGACACTCGCGGCCAATCTTCGGCAGATCTGCACAACCCACCAAATAGAAAGCGTCGCTGCATTTGATCAATTTCCTTGGACCGCGCACTTGGAGTCTGGCGTATTACTAAGGCGTAAGACCGGGTAGCGCCCGCCTAATATGAGAACTTGGAGCCGATGCAGAAGCAAGGCAGGTACCTAGTGAATTAGATCTCCACCCTAGGTCTCGGGGATTACTGGCTTAATTTTTAAGCGTTAGGGTTATTCCATCGGGTAAGAGATTACCGCTGAAACGAAAACGCTAGTGGCATTTCGGCTAATTGGCTGGCGCTAGAATGAATGAACTCTGAGTAGTCTTTTTCGATATGCTCCCGCTCAACGGTGAAGCGTCTTTTTTCAGAGCGCTCTAGATTGATCCAGTCATCTAATATTGGGATATGCGACGTCGCCTCGGCCAGCTGTTTGAAGACCGAAAATAGCTCAGTTTCTGCGGTCGTGGCCATGACTTGCTGGGACAAAAATCCAATTCGCATGGCCGCTTCTGTTTCGCTTAATTCTTTTTGCACTAGGGCCCGTGAAATTATCCGTATGGATTGGCGGGCCTCTTTGTCTTTTTGAATGCGCGCCTGCTCAAGACTTTCTAGCAGTGCCCGCTGATCTTTACCCTGACGGCGAAGCTGCATCCCCAGATAGGCGGCATAAATGGCCAGTATCGAGACGATAACAATGGCCGCTGCAATACTAATTGTCGGCGTCATAACTCGCCCTCTCCGGTGGTGTTGTCTTGTTCCAGCATCGCTGTTCTTTCATCTATCATGCGCAAGTCGTCAGGTAAATTTTTCTTTGTTTTAGCGCCTAGCTTTTTAAGCTCCTCTGTGCGCCGCACTAGGTTACCGCGCCCGGTGGTAAGGCGTTTACGCGCACTTTCCCAGGCGTCTTTACTCTTGTCCAGATGTTTGCCTACGTCGTCAAGGGCTTCGACATAACTGACGAAATGATCATACAGCGCGCCCGCTTTGTCAGCAATAAGCTGGGCATTGCGGTTCTGGTCGGCATAACGCCACAGATTTTTAATAGTTCTCAGAGTTACCATCAAGGTACTGGGACTGACTAGAATGATGCCGCGATCATAGGCGTCGCGCATCATCTCGGGATCATGATCGAGTGCCAGCATAAAGGCCGATTCGATTGGCACGAAGATCAGCACAAAATCGAGACTATTGACTCCTTCTAGGCTTTCATAATCTTTACCACTAAGACCTTTGACATGGGCACGCATGGAGAGTAAGTGTTGACGCAGACATTGCTGCTTTGTGTCTTCGTCCGAGGCGTGAAAATAGCCTTCGTAATCGACCAAGCTGACCTTTGCATCAATCACAATATCCCGCCCCTCGGGCAGGTGGATAATGACATCGGGGTTTCGACGCTTACCCGTGTCATCTTTGAGCGCCACCTGAGTATCATATTCTCGACCATTGGTCAGACCAGAATCTTCGAGCAGCTTCTCTAAAACAAATTCACCCCAGTTACCCTGAGCCTTGTTGTCGCCGCGCAACGCATTTGCAAGGCTTACAGCATCGGCTCCAATCTGAAGCGTCTGTTTTTGCAGTTCGCTGATCTGGCCAACCAGCTTATTGCGGTCGGCATTCTCTTTGTCGTAGGCGCTCTCAACCTGCTTGCGAAAATCACCAATATCTCGACGCAATGGGCTCAGCGTGACTTCTAATGCGTCTTTATTTTGCTGCGCAAATTTGGTCTGTTTGTCTTCAAAGATGCGGTTGGCGAGGTTTTCAAACTCTTGCCCCAAGGTTTGTTTAGCGTCTTGCAGCAGCTTTAACTGCCCTTCGTATTGAGCTTGCTGGCCTATAAGGCGCTGTCCTAGTACGCCGTTAGCTGTGGCTAACTCAAGGCGAATTGCACTGAGTCTAACGATTTCTTCGTCAGCTTTGGCGCGGTTGCCACGACCCAGTAACTGACTAATAAACACGCCGAGGATAAGCCCTGCGATGGCGGCGGCTAATATTGGTGGTAGTACGCTGAGGTCATTGGACATTTGCATGTTTTTATTGTATCAGGCTACTGTCAATTACACCGCTGTTTTGCGACTATACTGGACTCTTTAATTGACAATCAAAGTTGCCGACCCTGGAATGCTGCCTCCTCTTATTGACATAGACCCCTTTGCCGATGCCATTGCACGAAACTGCTTGATTC
>JAPKCN010000239.1 GCA_028822945.1 Porticoccaceae bacterium
ATTAGCTCAAGGGGCTCGATGATATGGCTTGTATGCAGTTCCTACTCCGAATTTACCAAAATTACATCGACATCTAATACCGAGATTACCCGGCCTACGGTATTGCCGAGACGGTTTTTTTAGTTGGCTCGTCTACCTCAGCGTACCGACAACTGCGACATCCGCTTCGAGCTTTTCAGCGACGCTTGTAATCGCCTCATCGGGGCACTCTTGAACGAGGTAGATATGTTGCGGATCGAGTGCTATTTCTTGCGCTAGGCGGGCCCTGTTGGAATCTTACATGAAATCGATATAGGTATTTACGATATGAAACTCAGCGCCGTAGGTAATCGCCAGATTACGTTTGCAAGATAGAATATTTTTATTGAGAGTTCGCTGCAGCGCTCATGATGCTTGAGGGTTCACCGCCGCAAGTACCAGATTTCTCTGCGGGCCGGTGTCAGTGCAAATTAATGTGACCGGGTAAGTAGCGCCTTTGAGTAGCTACTACTTTGAGTCTGTGAAACTAAATCGCCGCCGCGGTCTGGACTTTGCACTCGGGATAAAAAGGCGTGTTACCTGGAACGACTTAGCCGCTGTGATAAACGCATTGTGCCAATTTTTCGATCAGGCTATCTCAATTTGATAGATCGGCCTGGCAGCCTGAATGTGCCTAGGTATATGGGGTTAAAACTAAACGCTATAGCTGGTAATGTTGTAGTTGTTGGTGTTTGGGTTGTCCAGGTCGACCGCGACAAGCACGCAAAGGCGCTTCGGGATACTCGATTAGTTGTGCGGTGGTTAGGGTGCGATGGAGTGTTATATGCCCGTCGAAATTCGGTTTAACGACAACGAAAATCCTTACATTTGTAGGCATGCTATTCATCCTTTATGTATTGTAAATTAGACCTTAATTGTTGGACAAAGTGAGTGCTTGATATACGGAATTTGCGATAGCATATTCTCATATCGTATATTGAATTAATTCTGCCTAGGGGTTCAATGGTATTAAATATTGGTTAGGGGCATGTTTTTGTGGCAACACAGGATACGAATGAGAGTGTTTATGAGCGTTAAAATCAATACTTTACTTGGGCATCAGATTCGGAATCCGTATAATCGGCGCGGTTCGAACGCTATTCGACATGCTAATAATTTTTTAGGCTATTGACTATGACTATGACTGTGCGTACTCGCATTGCCCCATCGCCTACTGGGGATCCACATGTAGGCACAGCCTACGTGGCGCTGTTCAATATGGCATTTGCCCGCAGTCACGGCGGTCAATTTGTGCTACGTATCGAGGACACCGATCGCCTGCGATCGACTCCTGCCTCGGAGGAAAAAATACTTAACGCGTTGCGTTGGCTAGGTCTCGATTGGGACGAGGGCCCAGATATTGGAGGCTCTGCTGGACCTTATCGACAGAGCGAGCGCTCGGAGATATATCGACAACATGCCGACCGTTTGTTGGCTGATGGGCATGCATTTCGCTGTTTTTGTTCGGCGCAGCGACTGGGCGAATTGCGCGCTGCGCAGATGCAAGCTAAATCACCGCTCGGCTATGATGGGCACTGCTGTGACATTGAGCCAGGCGATAGCCAATCGTGGGCCGACGCCGACCAGTCCTATGTTGTGCGGATGCGCGTGCCGCGCGAAGGCCAATGTCAATTTGATGACATGCTGCGCGGCACTATCGCGATTGATTGGACGCAGATTGATATGCAGGTGCTACTAAAAGCTGACGGCATGCCGACCTACCATCTAGCTAATGTGGTCGACGATCATTTGATGGGTATCTCCCACGTTATTCGGGGCGAAGAGTGGATAAGTTCAGCACCAAAGCATATTCTTTTGTACCAGTATTTCGGATGGGACTTGCCGGTATTTTGTCACTTGCCGCTGTTGCGTAATGTCGATAAGAGTAAGCTGTCGAAGCGTAAAAATCCGACCAGTATTCTGTTTTATCAACGCATGGGTTTTTTGCCTGAGGCGATGCTCAATTATCTCGCTAGAATGGGCTGGTCGATGCCCGATGAACGCGAGAAATTTAGCCTCACTGAAATGCTTGAGGCGTTCGATATCACGCGCGTCTCTCTCGGCGGGCCAGTGTTCGATTTAGAAAAGCTCCGCTGGTTAAATGGTATGTGGATTCGAGAAGATCTGAGTGATCAGCAGCTTGCCGATAGGCTCCAGGACTGGGCGCTTAATCGAGAGCGATTACTCGAATTTCTGCCCTTTGCTAAGCAACGAATGGAGACATTTTCAGACCTTGCTCCACTCGGGCACTATTTACTTGTAGGCATGCTGCCGATTGGTCGCGAAGCGCTGCTCACTACTGTTGACAGCGAAGAACAACTCGAAGAGATTTTGCAGTATGCTCTATGGCGATTGGAGACTTTAGATAATTGGCAGCGAGAGAGTATTTTCGCGGCGTTAAAAAGTCTAGCAGATAGTATGGAGCTAAAACTAAAAGTATTTTTAGCGCCGCTTTTCATTGCGCTGACAGGAACCCATGCATCTATCTCGGTAATGGATTCCATGCAGATGTTAGGTGCTGATATATCGCGCGCACGACTGCGTCACGCTCTGGAGATAGTCGGTAGTATCGGTAAAAAGAAGCTCAAAAAAATGGAAAAAAGTTACGCTAAACTGATCTAGCTGTGTATTTATACCAAATTCCCAGCGGAGATTGGTGTTGCGCGAGGGTGGAGCAGTGGCGAAAAATGTTTGTGCAATTTTTCGCGGGAGGTGTTTACAGATTATAGGATTTTAGTTTATGAGGTGCGACAATGTGGTTTGTTCGGTGGATATTGGGGAAAATAATTTTGTTGATAGATGCAATGACGTCGCCTAAACCTATT
>JAPKCN010000003.1 GCA_028822945.1 Porticoccaceae bacterium
CGCCGCTTGAAGCATAGGAAACGTCAACGAGAAGTTTAACGGCTCGGTGTTTTTATAACTGCGGCGGGTGGCCGCAGCAGATGGATAAGATGAGGTAGTTATGGCTGCATTGATGAGCGAGCGCGTCACCAGCGTGCACCACTGGAATGATACTCTGTTTAGTTTTCGCACCACGCGCGATCAAACATTTCGATTTAGAAATGGGCACTTCACAATGATAGGTCTGCCGGCAAAAGAGGGTCGTCCGTTATTGCGCGCCTACAGTATTGCCAGCGCCAATCACGAGCAAGAATTAGAATTCTTTAGTATCAAGGTACCCGACGGTCCACTGACCGCGGTATTGCAGTTACTCGAGGTCGGCGACGAGGTCTTGATAGGCAAAAAAGCGACCGGCACCTTGATCCCAGACAACATGTTGCCCGGTAAGACTCTTTACTTAATCAGCACTGGCACCGGTCTTGCGCCTTTTATGAGCATTATTAAGGACCCCGAAATCTACGATCAATACGACAAGGTGATCCTCACTCATGGGGTGCGCAAAGTGTCTGAGTTGGCATATTCGGACTATATCGAAAAGCAGTTGCCGAATGACGAATTTATGGGCGAGATAGTGAGTGAAAAGTTACTTTATTACCCCACAGTGACTCGCGAGCCCTATCGAAACCAAGGTAGATTGACCGATCTTGTGCGCACCGGCAAGCTGTTCTTGGACTTGCAAGTGGCGTTTCCGAACCTCGAGGATTCGCGGTTTATGATCTGCGGCGGGCCGAGCATGCTGAAAGAGTTTTGCGCAGTATTAAACGACAAGGGTTTTGTAGAAGCGCGCAGCGGCCGAATGGGACACTACGTAATCGAACGGGCATTCGTTGAGTCGTAAAAGCGCCGAGGCGACTACGACGAATTAAATAAAATCCAACCGACATCCAGGCGGCTAGACGCTTAACCCAAAAAAATATAGTAGCATCACTCAAATGCAAGTGCCCAGGTAGGTTGCTGGATAACAAATCCACTAGTCGGCACGTTATGTCGATGGCCGAATTGTCGGTTGCCGGTGTAACCTGCGATACCTTTCAGTCCGCATAGGGCTTTTGCCAGTTAAGACCTAGGCACTACCGCGCGTTGGGTGCGGTTGTTTTTGCCTAGGGTTTAAAGACCTCTATCTCACCGGGACTGCGCAGCATTTTATTAACTTCGTCGAGGTGCAGCGTTTCAGATGTGATCATCTCCCTTGCATATTCTTCGAGCAGTATCGAATTGCTCGACGTCGCCTGTGCCATAAGTTTATGATACATCTGCAGCACACTGCGCTCGTGCGCGAGGCTCTCACGCAAGATGTCACCTATGTCATGCTTTTCCGTTTCGAGCAGCGATCCTATTTTAAGTGACGGGTGGCCGCCCATCATGGTGACTAGTTCGCCGGCCCGTTGGGCGTGCGCCAAGCCCTCACTGGCGTTGGCTTTCATCCACTCGACAATCGGTATGCGATTGAAGCCATATACCATCAATGCATAGTGTGAGTAACGCACCACACCGGCGAGTTCGGCTTCCATAATCTCGTTGAGAATATCGATAGCCTGCTGGTTATTGGTTTCGTCCACGAGGTTAAACTCCTTTAACATGAGTTGAGTACTGCGCCGCTATCATAACCGATCCAAGCGTCGATAGTGGCGGCTATTGATCATTACGACGCACACGCCGCAAAGCTTTTTATGAACGCAGCTGTTTACGCCTGTCAATAAAGTCGCTTTAATAACTATGTTTAGAGCGTTGGATCACCAGATGGAGGTGTAAATGCATCTACAGCACGTAGTAGTAGGCTCTCGATTATCCGCATTGACACTGGTTTGGCTGTCGCTTCTGGGAATGCTGTGCGCGGGGTATGCAAGTGCCAGTTCTGAACGCCAAGCGCCTGAGCCCGAGCAACGTGCTAAGCCGCAACTCCCCATCGCAACAGGCTCTGCGCGGCAACACGCAGTATCCCCAGTGGGCAGTGCATCTACCCAACTATATTTTGGTGATACTCATCTGCATACCTCGTATTCGTTTGATGCTTATTTAAATGGTAATCGTACTGCCGATCCGGATACCGCTTATCGCTGGGCGAAGGGTTATCCGGTAGTGCATCCATACAATCGGGTGCGCGTGCAAATTGGCACGCCGCTGGACTTTTTGGTGGTTGCCGACCACGCTGAAATGCTTGGGTTAATACGCGCCTTGCACACCGATCAAGCGCGTTTAAAAGATCTCGGCATGCCGGGTAATCTGCGTCGCTGGCTATCGATCAAGCGTCTCAGCTGGGCGATTGACAACAACGAAGGGCTGGCGTTCTTTGGCCGGTTTTTACCGCCCTCGGCGGCCGACCAGAACCATGGTGACCCAGTAGCCGACGTCAATAACAATATTGATGATGTGACGATATTTGGCGATACCAGTGCAAACGTAAAAACCACCTGGGAGGCGATCATAGCGGCCGCCGAGCGCCATAATCAACCGGGAAAATTCACTAGCTTGCTGGGTTGGGAGTGGAGTTCAGTGCCCACTGGTGCCAATTTACACCGCGTTGTGGTGACCCCAGATGGCGCCGATGTGGCGCGTCAATATAGTCCCTATGGATCCGACAAAAGTCAGTATCCGGAGGATCTGTGGAGCTGGCTCGAAACCACTAGCGAGCGCACTGGCGGGCGTTTTATGGCGATTCCGCACAACTCAAATATTTCCAAGGGCTATATGTTCGCCAAGACTACTGTGGCCGGTATCGCTATTGATGCTGACTATGCCCGCCGGCGCATGCGCTGGGAGCCGATTGTCGAGGTGACCCAAATTAAAGGTGACAGCGAGACCCGTAGCCGCTTTTCACCTGATGACGAGTTCGCCGAATTTGAAACCTTTGCGCATTATATACAGACCGACGAGGATCAGTTTATCGATTACGCCGCCGACTATGTGCGTCCTGCGCTTAAAAACGGCCTTGGTCTTGCCGACCGCATCGGTGCCAATCCGTTTAAATTTGGTCTGATCGGCTCGAGCGATTCGCACTCCGGATTGGCGGCGGTCGAGGAAGACAACTTTTGGGGTAAGATGGGCTTGGACTCCACTCCGGAAAATAAAACTCGCTCTGCCAATAGCCCGGTGGCTTTTGATGGTTGGGACATGTCGGCGTCTGGTTTAGCGGCGGTTTGGTCTACGGAAAACACGCGCGAGGCACTTTACGCTGCATTCCAGCGTAAAGAGGTCTACGCCACCACTGGGCCGCGCCTGCGGGTGCAGTTGTTTGCCGGCTGGCACTTTCCCGTTGATGCGGCGACATCGCGGGCGTTTGCCGAGATTGGCTATCGTCTCGGTGTGCCGATGGGCGCAGATCTGATCGCGGCTGCGGACTCCGACAACACCGACGCACCAGAATTTTTGGTGAGTGCAGTTAAGGACCCACGCGGAGCTAATTTGGACCGTATTCAAATCGTCAAAGGCTGGCTCGACGCGCGGGGCAATGCCCAAGAGCGGGTTTATAACGTTGCCTGGTCGGATGGACGGACTATCGATGCGCTGGGTGCTCTGCCGGCGGTCGGCAACAGTGTCGATGTAAGTCGCGCGCGCTACAGCAACACCATCGGCGCGGCGGAGCTGTCGGTGCGTTGGATCGACCCACGTTTTGATCCAGCACAGCGCGCCTTTTACTATGCTCGGGTGTTGCAAATACCGACCCCGCGGAGCGCGCTGTTCGATGCTCTAGCGCTAGGTTTATCGGCACCGCCCAAGGGGTCATCGACCCTCCAGGAACGCGCTTACACGTCGCCAATTTGGTATCAGCCCTAATCGCCGAAAACTTCGAGTGCGCTCAGCGTGCGATAGTAAGAGCACATCAAACTAACGAGTATAAAAATTAGATTGTCAGCGTGAGGGTAATACAGAAAGTGTAGAAGCGTAAAAATAAGACTAAGAGTACCAAAAAGATAATAACTAAATTAAGCCAGCAGAGCCTGTTGCACGCTCTAGTATCCTTACCATGGTGTGAGTTTATAAGCCTCGATAGGTATACAGACATGGCTTTTAAATCGAGGTATTTTGGAGTTTTGATGAAAAAAATATTTGCTGAGCCGCTATTACAGTTTTTATTGCTGGGGTTAGTTTTGTTTGTTGCAGCGCGCGCGCTACTGCCGCCAGATGCGATCGACGATCGCTACCTAATTATTGTCGACGAAGGCAAATTGCTTAATTTTATGCAAACTCAAGCGAAGACTTTTCAGCCGCAACAGGCTGCTGCCGCGCTGACCAATATGAGTGCCAAAGACCGCCAGCGACTAGTCCATGATTACAGTCGCGGCGAGATGTTGTTGCGCGAGGCTATGGCCTTGCAATTGGATCGCAACGACGAAATCATACGCCGTCGATTAATCCAAAAAATGGAGTATATTGCGCAGGGATTCTACGACGAGTTAGCGCCTCCAACCGAGACTCAACTGCGAGATTATTTTGGCGAAAACCGCGAGGACTATCGCCGACCGGCCGAGGCCACATTTACCCATGTGTTTGTCAGTTTTGAGGGCCGCGATCCAGCTATAGCCGAACATCAGGCGCTGAACCTACTGCTCAAATTGCGTCAACAGCAGGTGCCGTTTGAGCAGTCGGGGGGGTTTGGCGAACGTTTTTTGTACAATCGCAATTACGCTGAGCGCAACGACGGCGAAATCAATAGTCACTTTGGCGATGATTTTGGTCTACAACTATTTGCCTTGCAACCGGCGGTCGACTGGCAGGGGCCGATTCGGTCTGCTTATGGCTATCATCTGGTGCTGCTAAAAAAGCGCTCGCTAAGCGCCATTCCGGCGTTTGAGCAGGTTGTAGGCGCGGTACTTGCAGATACCCAGCGAAAGCAACAACGACAAATTAAACGCGATGCTATTGCCGAAATGATGTCGCAGTATCGGGTTGTTGAACGAGATTCAAGTCGATGATCAATGCTCTGCGTGCGCTATTGGCGATCATATTGTTTTGGGTCTGCACCAGTTGGGGTCACGAGGGCCGCCCGGTCTACGTAGAGGTGCAGCAGCAGGCGGTCGACAGCTATCGACTCAAATGGAAGATCCCGCCGGTGATGCCAGCTGGGGAGGAGCCGCTCATCAGTTTGATAGGCAGCGCTTGTGAGTCGCGCTTGCCGATAGCCAACAGGCTCGATGGCGGTTTGGGCGGTATCGACCAGCTACCGCAGCCGCGTCGTGCTGGACTTATCGGACGTCTGGACTATCGCTGCGCAGCTAATGTTACCGATTTGGCGGTCAATATCGCCTATCCGAGAACTAATCCGGCGCTCACATCACTGGTAATTTTCAGCCCTTTGCAAGCCAGCCCAAAGCAGATTTTTTCTAGCCCCGAGCGCGTCACAGTGCCGCTGCTGGCGGATATAAGTGGTGGTGAGGTGGCGCGTCAGTATACTCAGGCGGGCATTAAACATATTCTCAGTGGTTACGATCATCTGGCTTTTGTACTGTGTTTGATGATGATCGCGGGCAATATTCGACGGCTGCTGTTGACCGTTAGCGGCTTTACCCTAGCTCACTCGGTCACCTTGAGCTTGGCGACGCTCGACTGGGTGAGGCTTCCCAGCGTGCTGGTCGAGACGCTCATTGCGCTGAGTATCCTGCTGTTGGCGGTAGAACTTCACCGGCATATTCTCGGTCGACGCGCCGATATTAGCGGCGACTTAGATTTGCATGCCGACGTGATTGAGGGCATAGATAGCCGTGTTGTGCAGTCGCCCAAGAGCTTCGACGAGGCGCTGTTAGAGCACAATGCGCCGAGTTTTACCTGGCGCTATCCAATTTTGACCGCGGCTTTATTTGGTTTGTTGCACGGCTTTGGTTTTGCCTCGGTACTTCAGGGCCTAGGTCTTCCCGACGACCTTGTGGTGCCGGCGCTTTTATTCTTTAATCTCGGCGTCGAACTGGGCCAGTTAGCATTTATTGCGTTGGTGTTGGTGCTAGTTACAATCGCCTGGCGCGGCAGTAGCATCTTGCAGGCGCACTCACACCATGCGCAAGGGCTAGTTATCTACGCCCTTGGTGGCACCAGTGCACTGTGGTTGATCGAGCGGCTAGCAGCCTGGTAGGGGTTGCCGAATCACTAGCATTATTGTCTACCAAAGGATGCTGGCAGAGATGGGTCGACAGGTGTTAATTGGCGATGGGTCTGAAGGGCTAATGTGCTAGCGCAGGTGACCGAGATATTTTCTAACGACTTGCAGACTTGGCTTAAATAGCTTGGGAGTGCTCGCCAGTATGTGGCCGTTGTCGAGAAACGCCTCGCCGCCCTGAAAATCGCTGACCATGCCGCCAGCTTCGCGCACCAGTAAGGCTCCGGCGGCAATGTCCCAAGGTTTTAAGTGCATTTCCCAGAACACATCCATGCGTCCAGCGGCGACATAGGCCAGATCGAGCGAGGCCACACCAAGACGTCGGATGCCCGCTGAATTATTGGCAAATTCGTGCATCGATCGCAAATAGCCGCTCATGTCGTCAAACGCCGGGGGGCTAAATGGAATGCCGGTAGCATAGAGTGCACCGTCTTCGGCGAGACGCCCAGAGACTCGAATGCGCCTGCCATTGAGCATTGAACCGCGACCGCGACTAGCGGTAAATTCCTCACGTTTAAACGGCTCCAAAACGACAGCATGTTCGAGTTTTCCCTTGATCTGGCAGGCTATCGAGACCGCCACATGGGGAATGCCACGGACAAAATTAGTGGTCCCATCTAGCGGGTCGATAATCCACTCGACGTCACTCTCTAGATTGCCGCTGAGGCCGCCCTCTTCGCCGCGAAAGCTGTGGTCGGGATAGGCTTTGGAGAGATGGTAGATGATCGATTCTTCTGAGCGGCGGTCTACTTCGGTGACAAAATCGTGGCGGCCCTTTTCGTCGACCTTGACCAGGTCGAGATTGTCAGCGGCTTTTACGATCATTTCTCCCGCGTCGCGCGCAGCGCGCAGGGCAATGTTGCACATGGGTTGCATAGCTATGATCCAGGACGCTCGATAATGTGCCGCATTGTACCAGAGAACCTTGAGTCTGCTACACTACGCGCCGCGCTAATTTTGGCGCATTCCAGAGCGCGTAAATGCGCCCATTTTGCCGCGAGGGGTCGAAGGTGTCGGAGCACAATCAGCGCGAAAATATTCGCATCGTACTGGTCAATACCAGCCACCCCGGAAATATCGGCGGCGCGGCGCGGGCTATGAAAAATATGGATCTCGACCAACTCTATCTGGTGCAGCCACGCGAGTATCCGGCACCGCGAGCGGTGTGGCGCGCGGCAGGCGCGCGCGATGTGCTCGACAAAGTCAAAGTGGTCGACAGTGTCGACCAAGCGATCGAGGGCTGCGGTCTGGTGATAGGGACCAGTGCTCGCGAGCGCAGGATTCCGTGGCCGCTGATCGACCCGCGCCGATGCGGCGAGCGCATCTGGAACGAGGCCAGCAGTCATCCCACCGCGCTGTTATTCGGCCGTGAGGACCGCGGTCTGACCAATGACGAGTTGCAAAAGTGTCACTACCATGTCCATATTCCGGCCAATCCCGAATACAGTTCACTGAATTTGGCCACCGCAGTGCAAGTTTTGGCGTATGAGATACGTATGGCGCAACTGGCTGCTCCAGACGGCAAATTGCCGGGCTATAGCGACTGGGATCAACCGCCGGTGACGGCTGAAAATCTCGAGCGCTTTCACTCACATTTACAACGGACGATGACCGACATTGGGTTTTATGACCCGGAAAACCCCAAGCAATTGATCACTCGTATGCGCCGGCTATTCAATCGCGTCAGACTCGATGAAATGGAAGTCTCGATACTGCGTGGTCTGCTCTCTGCGGTGCAGCGTATAGTTAGTAAGAGCTAGATTTTTCGCGGCCTGAACACCATATGTGTCACTTGACTAAAACGCGCTGCTATTAGATACTAGTCATCTTCAAACAGCTTCGTAAGATCACCTGCATGACAGTACCAAATGGCGAGGAAAGTCGCTGTGAGATTGTCTAAGAAAGACGTTATTCGGCCACCGCAATGCCCGATTGGACGGTGCATGGTAATGGTCGGTTGCTGGCGATGACACCGCAGAGTTAGGTGATTTCATTACCTTACCTCGAGCAGTTGTTCAGGCGGTTGCGCCAAGTAATATGAGTCAGTAGTGTGCGTGGCCCCGGCGATGGTTCCTACTTGAACCTTAAAGGTTGCGATATCGCCATTTCGGAGATCGTTGTAGCAGTAAATGAGTCGTTAGATACTACCAGTTGCAAGGGTAAGCGTGATTGCCAAGGCAAAAAAGTGTGCCTGAAACATGCTGGGGGGGTGAGTTGGGTAGTGAGATACATAATTTTTTGAGTAGTATTTTATTGGCTGATCTTAGCAGCCGAAAGGAAACTCAGCGAATTTCAAAACGCCAGTCGGTATAGCCGTTGGCGTTGTCAGAATTCGATGCCCACGAGCGTGCGAGGGTCGACACGGCGATGCAGGACATAATTCCACCAGTGGTGATTGCACGCTAAGACATTTTATAATACGAAGTTTTACATGATAACCCGCAGGCCAACGCCTGCTGAACTGGAGAGCACTATGAGTCTGCCAATTTATTTAGATTATGCATCTACCACACCGGTCGATCCGGACGTGGCAGAAAAAATGATGCAGTGCTTGACGCCATCGGGCAACTTTGGGAATCCGGCGTCGCGTTCACACGTGTTTGGCTGGGAGGCGGAATCAGCAGTAGAAGACGCACGCGTCGAAGTGGCCAAGTCGATCGGGGCCGACCCACGCGAAGTGGTGTGGACGTCGGGGGCTACTGAGGCCAACAATCTAGCTATCAAAGGTTGCGCGCACTTCAACACGCGTAAAGGCAGACATATCATCACTTCTCGCATAGAACACAAAGCAGTGCTTGACACCTGCCGCCAGTTGGAACGCGAAGATTTTGAAATTACGTATCTTGATCCAGATCCACAGGGGTTGATTCAGCCGCAGATGATCGCCGACGCGATCCGCGATGACACTACGGTCGTCTCTATTATGCATGTCAACAACGAGCTCGGCACACGTAACGATATAGCCGCGATCGGTGCCATCTGTCGCGCCAATAAGGTGTTTTTTCATGTCGATGCAGCGCAGAGCGCCGGCAAGACCGAAATTGATGTCGAGGCCATGATGGTCGACATGATGTCTTTTTCGGCGCACAAAATCTATGGGCCCAAGGGCATCGGTGCACTCTACGTGCGGCGCAAGCCGCGGGTGCGTATCGAGGCGCAGATGCATGGTGGCGGACACGAGCGTGGTATGCGCTCGGGCACTCTGCCGACCCATCAGATAGTCGGTATGGGTGAGGCCTTTCGCATTGGCCACCAGATACTTGAGGCGGAGACCCAGCGGGTAGCGGCGCTGCGCCAGCGCCTTTGGGATGGTGTTTCTGATATGGAAGAGGTATATTTAAATGGTTCTCCCGACCAGCATGTTCCGGGTATCGTAAACATCAGTTTTGCCTTTGTCGAAGGTGAATCGTTGATTATGGCGCTGCGTGATCTGGCGGTATCCTCCGGCTCCGCCTGCACCTCGGCTAGCTTAGAACCATCCTATGTATTGCGGGCACTCGGTTTAAATGACGAGATGGCGCACAGCTCAATCCGCTTTAGTATAGGTCGATACACCACAGAGCAACAGATCGATGATGCAGTTGCCAAGGTGCGCCGAGCGGTGGAGAAGTTGCGCGAATTATCGCCGCTGTGGGATATGTTTAAGGACGGCGTCGATTTAAATCAGGTAGAATGGTCAGCACATTAGACCGCTAGGTTCAGGCATGGGGCCAATCGCTCCACCAGCGGCGGCATGTAGGGAATCAGGCAGCTCTCAATAGGGATCTAACTAACAGCGACAGCAGAGAAGGAGACATCGTTATGGCTTACAGCGAGAAAGTGATCGATCATTACGAAAACCCGCGAAACGTCGGCAAATTAGACGACAACTCGAAATTTGTCGGCACTGGCATGGTTGGTGCACCAGCTTGTGGTGACGTTATGCGTTTGCAAATTCAGGTGAATGCCGACGGTGTGATCGAAGACGCTAAATTTAAAACTTATGGCTGCGGGTCCGCCATTGCCTCCAGTTCGCTGTTGACCGAGTGGGTCAAGGGTAAGAACATTGACGAGGCTGAGCAGATTAAAAACACTGAGATCGCCTACGAGTTGGCGTTGCCGCCGGTCAAAATTCACTGCTCGGTGCTCGCCGAAGACGCCATCAAGGCGGCTGTGCGCGACGTGCGAAAAAAACAAGGCAGATAACCTAGCAATGGCCATCACCATGACCGCGGCGGCTGAGCAACATGTCGTCAAACATTTGCAGAATCGCACCAAGGGCATTGGTGTACGGCTGGGTGTGCGCACTACTGGCTGTTCTGGCTTGTCTTACGTACTCGAATTTGTCGACTACACCGCCGCCGAGGACCAAGTTTTTGACTGTGGTGACGTGGTCTTAGTGATCGATCCTAAGAGTCTGATCTACCTCGACGGTACAGAGCTAGACTATGTCAAAGAGGGTCTCAACGAAGGTTTTGAATTTAAAAACCCCAACGTAAAGGATGAATGTGGCTGTGGAGAGAGCTTCCACGTTTAGTCCGCCAACGCGATGGCCGAAGTGATAAGTTCAAGATCATACTTTGATATTTTCTCACTCCCGATTGGATGGTCGATCGAGAGCGCAGTGCTGGATAGTCGCTACCGGCAATTGCAGAGGCAATTTCACCCGGATCGCTATGCCGGTAAAAGCGACGTAGACATACGTCTCGCGGTGCAGACTGCAGCCCTAATTAACGACGCCTACGCGACCCTGATGTCACCACTCAAACGCGCTCAATACCTGTTAAAACTTGATGGTGTAAAAGCTGATCAAGAGAGTCACATCACCAGCGATGGTGAATTTTTGATGGCGCAGATTGAATTGCGTGAAGAGCTTGCAGAGGTCGGTGAAAGCGGCGCGTCCAGTAGCGCATTAGCCGCACTAGCGGTTCTAGAGCAGCGTATTGCCTTGACCTATGTCGGCCTTCAAGACGATTTCAACGGCCACTATAGCGCGGGTGAACAGACTGCCGCCTTCGAGGTGGTGGCCAAAATGCAATTTTTTGCTAAGCTCTTAGAGCATGTCGAGGCGCTCGAAGAGCAACTCGATAGCTAACCCAACTAAACAGGACATCGCGTGGCACTACTGCAGATATCTGAACCCGGCGCGACGCCGCAGCCGCATCAGCGCAAGCACGCAGTTGGCATCGATCTCGGCACTACCAACTCATTGGTGGCGCTGGTGCGTAGCGGTACCCCCGAGATCCTCGCCGACGAGACCGGCGTAGCGTTATTGTCGTCGGTTGTGCACTACGCCACCGACGGAAGCCGTTGCGTCGGCGCTGATGCCCAGCAACAGGCCCTCAGCGACCCCCTGAACACCTTGAGTTCGGTCAAGCGTTTACTTGGACGCGGCCTTACAGATGTCGACAGTCTCGGCGCGCAAATGCCCTATGAGTTTGAGTGCGACGACGGCGGTATGCCGAAAATCCGCACCCGCCAGGGCATGGTTAGTCCGATACAGGTATCGGCCGAAATTCTGCGCACGCTTGCCGAGCGGGCCGAGCACGCGCTCGATGGTATACTCGACGGGGCAGTGATCACGGTGCCAGCGTACTTTGACGATGCCCAGCGCCAAGCCACCAAGGATGCCGCGACACTCGCCGGTATCAAGGTGCTGCGTCTGCTCAACGAACCCACGGCAGCGGCTATCGCCTATGGGTTGGATAATGCAAAAGAAGGCATAATTGCGATCTACGATCTCGGAGGTGGAACTTTTGATATCTCGTTGTTGCGTCTGTCACGCGGGGTCTTTCAAGTGCTTGCTACGGGCGGCGACTCGGCTCTTGGTGGGGATGATTTTGATCGTGCTATTGCTGACTGGATTCGCCGGAAAATCGGTCTTGACAGTTCGCTCGACCCATTTCAGCAGCGCCAGTTGCTGGTAAGTGCGCGGGCTGCTAAAGAGGCCCTCACAGATGTCGACAGTGCGCCCTTAGATGTGCTCGGATGGCACGGGCAGTTGACCCGCCAACAGCTCGCTGATCTGATAGCGCCGATGATTGACAACACGCTGCGCGCCTGTAAGCGCGCAGCACGTGATGCTGGTGTCAAGATTGCCGAGATCGACGACGTGGTGTTGGTTGGAGGCTCTACGCGCACTCCATTGGTGGTAGCTAAGGTCGCCGAATTTTTTGCTTGCACACCGCGCACCAACCTCGATCCCGATTGCGTTGTTGCGCTTGGCGCGGCCCTTCAGGCCGAGATGCTGATCGGCAATCAATCGGGCGATGATCTGCTTTTGCTTGATGTTATTCCGCTGTCGCTGGGAATCGAGACCATGGGTGGGTTGATCGAAAAGATCATCCACCGCAACACCACCATTCCGGTGTCTAAGGCACAAGAGTTCACTACCTTTAAAGATGGTCAGACGTCTATGGCGATCCACGTGTTGCAGGGCGAGCGCGAGTTGGTCGACGACTGCCGATCGCTGGCGCGCTTTGATCTGCGCGATATCCCGCCGATGGTCGCCGGTGCGGCTAAAATCCGCGTCACCTATCAGGTTGATGCCGACGGTCTGCTTAGCGTTAGCGCGCGCGAATTAGTCAGTGCGGTCGAGTCGCGGATCGAGGTCAAGCCGTCTTATGGGCTTGCCGAGACCGAGATTACCCAGATGCTAAAAGACTCTTATAGTTACGCCCGCGAGGATATGGCGGCGCGGGCACTGCGCGAGCAGCAAGTAGAAGCCGATCGTATGATTGGCGATTTAAGCGCCGCGCTGGATAGCGACGCGCATATGCTCACCGTCAGTCAAGTGCAGTGTCTGCGGGTTGCAGTAGCCGAGTTACGCGATCTACGCCGCATTTGCAGCGAGCACCGCACGCTGGCACAGCAGATCGAAGCAGTCGGCAAGGCGAGTGAGCCATTTGCTGCACTGCGTATGGACAGCAGTATAAAATCCGCCCTCGCCGGGCATACTCTTGACGAAATAGACCAGGACTAGCCATGCCACGCATTGTATTTTTACCCCATCCCGAACTTTGCCCCGAGGGCGCGGTAGTCGAGGCAGAAAAGGGCGAGAGCATCTGTCAGGCGGCGTTGCGTAATGGCCTAGATATAGAGCACGCCTGCGAAATGTCGTGCGCCTGCACCACCTGCCACGTGCATATTCGCGAGGGCTATGAAGATCTGCCCGAGGCCGACGAACTCGAAGATGACTTTCTCGATAAGGCGTGGGGCGTAGACCCAGATTCGCGGCTGAGTTGCCAGGTGCTGATGGATGATAAGGATTTGGTCGTTGAAATCCCTAAATATACTATTAATATGGTGTCGGAAAGACACTGACCGGAGGCGTTAGCATGGACTGGATTGACATCAACGACATCGCCATTGAACTGTGTGAACGCCACCCCAGTGTTGATCCGCAGTACGTCAATTTTGTCGACCTGCGCAAGTGGGTCATGGCGCTGGACGGCTTTGACGGCGACGCCGAACGATGTGGCGAAAAAGTACTCGAGGCAATTCAAATGGCGTGGATGGATGAACGCGATTGATCAACTTTGATGCACTTGAGCACAATGTTGAAGCTCAGCGCATGGTATTTTTAAACGCGTCACCGGTCGAGCACATTGTTATCGACGACTTTTGCAATGCCAAAGCCCTGCGCGGTGCGCTCTGCAGAATCCCCGATCCACTGTTGACTGGCACCACCAAAAGCCGGGATTATATGTTTGCCAAAAACAAATTCGAAAAATCTGACTTCGAGCAACTGTGTCCGGTATTTGCCGAACTCAAGGTGGAACTTCTATCGGCGCGTTTTGCGGCGTGGATATCGGGCCTGACCGGCGAGGACATGTTTATTGATCCTACCTTTCACGGTGGTGGACTTCATCAGGGGGGTATAGACAGTTTTCTGGATATGCATGTCGACTTTAACTACCACCCAGTAAACCCCACTTGGCGGCGCGATATCAATTTGTTACTGTATTTGAATGAGGGTTGGCAGCGCGCCTACGGGGGACACTTAAAACTCGCCGACGGTCGACTGGATGTGTCTATTCCAGAGTTGATTGAGCCGCTATTTAATCGAGCGGTGATCATGTTAACGCGCGATTATACCCTTCATGGTTACGATCCGATTGCCTTTCCGATAGGCTCTTATCGGCGCTCGATAGCCGCTTATGGCTACACCCAAATGGCGCAAGAGGGCATGGGTAGAACGACTGTTTGGTACCCCGAAACGTCTAACCGATTAAAGCGCCTACTCGGACGCCATATGCACAAATTAGTGCGTATTAAGTCGGCCTTATTAGGTTCTGGTACGGACAAAAAACGCTAGCTAATGATGGTACTAAACGCTTTAGGTTTAACCGAACAACTGTCTACAGCATCTAAATAAGGTTAGTGCAAATTAGGGCCCACCTATCGGTATAACCCTGATGCTTTAGTCGACCTATTGAACATCAAGGCAATTTCGCGAAGATATTACGCTGCAAATTTAAAACGTCTTTCCGGTAAGCTATTTTTGAGGTTTAGTTTAGATGATGGATCAGCCTGTGGTTATGGGGCTAACGGTAACTCTCGGTTAGTCCATTGCGAGGCACTATAGTCGGGCGTTCAAGATCGCTGCGCAGTGCCTTATGAAAGCGCACGGAATACCGATCGCTGTCTCCGGCCAGGTCGTAATGCTAGAGCTTACTAACACCGCGCAATAACACCACAGAGTAATTCAGCGCAAGGCTTGATAAGTGATCTTAAATGTGACTATGAGGTAGTTTAAAATATTCGATTAAATGAGCAAGAATTTCCTCGGTGCACGCGATATGCAAGCTTCCCTTTGGCACGAGACGGTTGTAAGTCGCCAAAAGAAGTCGTCGCCACCTACAAAAAATAGCTGCGTACAATGCTGTTGATAGGTACCCACCCACTCGGCCAACTGGCCGCGGGGCTTGGCAAAGTCGACATAGTGAACCTCTAACGGGTGACGAATTTTGGGGAACAGCGCCATCAGACCCACGACGCCCAGACAGTGGGGGAAAGTAGCGGTTGCCGGCATCGACAAAATCGCGTTTAAATAGATACAGCAGAACGCTCTGTTGATGAGCGGGTTGCAATGACATATGGTCCTTGATTAAGTTTTACTCTGGGGTCGCGCAGTGGACCTGCCATTGCCGCATACTTTACGTGACGTCCTAAACAAAGGCCAGTTAGCGACCCGAGTGTGCGTTAAATATAGGTTCTGTTCAGCGGCGCAAGAGCGCTCAGATTGTCCGTTCTGCGGCGCATATGCTGCTACCACTCAACGAGATATACGAATAAACTATCTTTTCGGCGTACTCCGCCCAACAATTTTTTGAGGTTTAGAATGGCCGATTTTGTACCGATCTTAGCGCACGCAGTATTTCGCAAAGGAGGCGAAGAAAAACTCGAAGAGTGGATTCGTGAACCGCTGTCACGCGACGATTTTTTGCAAACTCCAGATAATCGCTTTTTGTCGACCATGACCCTGTGCGTGTTTCAGGCGGGCTTTGTATGGCGCGTCATCCGCAAAAAATGGCCAGATTTTGAAACTGTTTTTTTTGGCTTCGAGCCTTCTAAAATGGTCTTGCTGAGCCCCGATCAGTTAGACGATATCGCGCTGGATATCCGCATTGTACGCAATCGGCAAAAAGTCATGAGTGTGCCGCAAAATGCCGCCTACATTATGGATATGACGGCTAAGCACGGCAGCTTTGCTGCCTTTGTCGAGCATTGGCCAAAGGACGACTTTGTCGGTCTCTGCCAGCACCTTAAAAAACATGGCTGTCGTTTGGGCGGACGCAGCGGCCCGCGTATGTTGCGCTATCTCGGATGTGACAGCTTTAACCTGAGTAGTGACGTGGTCACCTGCCTGCGTGAGGGCGGTCTAGAAATTGCCGACCACCCAACCAGCAAGTCAGATTTGGCTAAGGTACAGGCGCAGTTTAATCATTGGCGCGAGCAAACTGGCTACTCGCTAACCCGCCTGAGTCGCATCTGCGCCTGCGCCAGCGGTGAGAACTACACCGAGCCATTTGGCTAGCCGAGAGCGCATAGGCGGTAACCGCTGCGCTAAAAATACCGATTGGTGGTGGCTTCCACAAAAAAATAACAACAACACGAAGGAGAGTACAGATGACCACACACACCGGAGGATGCCTTTGCGGGCAAGTTCGCTATGCCTTTGATGCTGAGCGAGTAGAGGGTGGCACTTGCTATTGCCGCGATTGTCAGCGCGCTACCGGCAGTCCAATGACGACCGTCACCATGGCCGCTACCGAGGCGCTAAAAATAACCGGCGAAACGCGCACCTATAGCCTACAGAGCGCGGCCGACCGCACCGTCACGCGACATTTCTGCCCGACCTGTGGCTCACAGTTATTTACCGATGCCGAGATGGCGCCCGGCGCGCGCTTTATTAAGTGCGCCACGCTCGATAATCCATCGGCGGCCAGCATACAGGCCAACTATTGGCTGTCGGCTGCGCCCGACTGGGCACCCGTCGACCGATCACTGACCTGTTTCGACGAAAACCCCAGTGGTTAGTGCCAGTTTATAGACACTAAGGACGGCATCGCCGTTCTAAAGACAGGCGCAGTGGTTGCCAGAGTCTGCCGTGACGCCAAGCGCGCAGAGAGATTGCAGTGGCAATTATGCAGGTCGCAACGCCAGTTGAACAACAAAAAGACAATCTAGCAGGGAACCAAAGCGTTTGACGCTTGTCTGATAAATGTGTGGCTAACGGAGTGTCACCAGCAAAATTGTCCACCAGATCAAAGCTTAAGAGGTGTAAATCAATGCAAGCTGCGGTATTCATGGGCCCGGACCAACCCTTGCGGGTTATTCAACAGCCGATACCGGTGATCGATGATCAGCAAATGTTGCTGCGGGTAAGCTTTTGTGGGATCTGTGGCACCGACCTTCACGCCACCCGCGAGGGGCCGTTTATGGTGCCCCGCAACACTGTGCTGGGGCATGAGTTTTCTGGCGAGATTTCGGCCCTGGGTGCGGGGCTAGAGGGCGGCGAGTTTGCCGTCGGCGACCGCGTGATATCACTGCCCTATATAGGCGAACAACTAATCGGTTTTGGCGATAATCCGGGCGGCTATGGCGAGTATCTGCGTGTTGGTCATGCGCTGGTATTAAAAATTCCTGAGGCTATTAGCGATCGCGATGCCGCGCTGGTCGAGCCATTGGCGGTTGGCTTGCACGCGGTCGATAAGGCCGGTAGTGTGGTGGGAAAAATTTTTTGATTGTCGGGGCTGGGCCGATTGGCTTGGCTTGCGCGCTTTGGTGTCGTCTGCGCGGTGCCCAACAGGTGTTGATTAGCGAGCGGGTGGCGGCTCGTGCGGCGATGGGCGCAACCTTCGGTTTTATTACACTGGATGGCGATGGCGATGTAGACGCAGCGTTTAAAGCCCTCGCCGGCGGTGCTGCCGACATTCAGTTTGAGTGCGTTGGGGCACCGGGCATGTTGCAGGCTTGTATCGAGCGCGCACCAACCGGTGGGTTAATCATGGGCGTGGGTGTATGCGATCAATCCGACCATATCGAACCGCTGGCTGCGGTGCTCAAAGAGCTGTGCATCCAGTGGGTGTTGGGCTATCAGAAGAGCGACTTCGCGCAAACCCTGGAGGCAATACTGAGTGGAGAGCTACAACCGGCGGCAATGATCACCGATGTGGTTACGCTGGCGCAATTGCCAGCTGCATTTGAGGCGCTACGCGATCCCGTCGACCAGTGCAAGGTGTTGGTCGATTTGCGACCGCAATAGCTGCGCGCGCCGCGCTTGTCGATTGTCTGGCTGCAACGAACGCGTTACAGGGCGCACTCCGAAATGTATGCGGTGGGCGCTTGGGCCTTGCAAACTAAGTATGCCAACCTGCGCAGGTATTTGATTGGCAGGCGAGCTGCTGGAAATCGGCATTTTAGTGATCAACACCCAATATTACCGCAGGTTAGTATTAAAAAAAGGAGCATAAATAGTACACATATCAAGAAATACTGAAATATGGGCTAGTCTTTGTTTAAAGATGTTGGCGACCACTTTACTTTTAACACAAATTGCCCCAACACTCAGGATGGTGAGCCGGCTGTCGACTCCGATAATTTGGATGCGCTGCTGACCTCGGTCAATACTTGCCGATAGCGAATAACCTATCGCCGTCAACACCAAAAAGCTGCTTGATCTATTTGATAAAGTACTAGAAAAAACGCTGTCGCAGCTCTTTGGCGGGTTCCGTTTGGCAGCTGCCGGGGCCACGGTGCATTAAATTGTTGGTATGAATGGCCTCGGGTGAGGCTAGTTTATGCTTTGGCAGAACAGAGCAACGCCGGAGGTAGAGTTGCCCTTTTTGTATCCTTTCTTTGTGTTGTCGCCAATAACCCCTAACGGGCTATGCACGCCACTTCTGTTGGTGTTGTTCGACAAAGTCTTGCAGTGCCGCGAGCACATTGGGGATGCACGCCTCACCAAAGCCGATGCGAAAGTA
Source organism: Porticoccaceae bacterium (assembly GCA_028822945.1). Classification (GTDB taxonomy): domain Bacteria; phylum Pseudomonadota; class Gammaproteobacteria; order Pseudomonadales; family Porticoccaceae; genus TMED48. The sequence goes on from JAPKCN010000003.1 coordinate 18,595, forward strand.
GTCTCGGTAGGCGCTTACTGCGTTGGTGTCGTTTGGATCGGTAAAGACATAAGCTGGCTTGATCGATATACCAGCACTGGCAAGCTGTATAGCCAGCTCTGCAGCCGACATTGGGCCGCTAAACTTGACGAAAGCAACCGCGCCTGCGGTCGGTCTCACCCACTGAAAAAAGTGTGCGTAGCGCTCAAAAAAGACGTCTAAAAGCTGCATGTTACGGTCGATAATAGCCAGATTTTTTGACAAGATGGCGTCACTGGCGCGCAGAGTCATCATGCTCTGCAGCTCGCTGGCACGCGCTGGACAGGCCGAGCCAAAATACAGTACGTCAATACATTGTTGCTTGAGTTTGAGGTCTTGCAGCGCCAACCAACCGATTGTCACACCGCAGGCACCCCAAGGTTTCGACATGGTACACAGGCTAATGCCTCGCGCATAGATATCGGCCATGGCCGGCAGGCGGGTTCTTGGATCGTGCTCGAGATGGCGGTAGACCTCATCGGACATGATGTGCAGACTATGGCGCTCGGCCAGAGCCACGAGCTGTTGCTGAAGCGCCGGGCGCATCAGACTGCCAGCCGGGTTAGAGGGCTCGTTAATCACCAGATAGCGAGTATTGCTGCGAATCGCCGCTTTTACCTCGGCGATCTGGATCTGCCAGCCGTGTTCGGCTTTGAGCCTAATACTTGTCACCTCGGCATCGGCGAACACTGGTGCCTGCTGCACCGACTGGTAGCCTGGCGTAAACACAATGGCATGGTCGGCACGGGTCAAAAGGGCACAGGCGCAGGTTTGTAACGCTACCTGACCACCGGCAAATACCAGTATATTGTCGGCACTGATCTGCTCACCGTAAAAACCCGCAATCGTAGTGCGCAGATCTAGGCTGCCGCCAGTGGGCGTATAGTCGAGGGCGTGCAGATGAAATTCGTCGAGCAGGGCATGGTCGCCGCGCGCTTCGGTCAGTTCGACTAGTTCGCGCATTGTCAGCGGTTGCGCAAACGAGTTAGAAAAACTCAGCGGTGCCCCGCGGGTAATTTTTTTGTGTTGCTTGGACCAAGGCGTTTTAGACGACATTGAACGGCTCCGCGGCAGTGTTAGCAGTTTGCAACTGGCTTGCGCTGGGGTTACTGAAAGATGAACTTCTCAACCTCCAACTGCTGCAAGAGTTTTTGCCCGTCTGCCAACGTGGTTAAAATATAGCTGTTGTCTGGATATTTTTTGGCTTCGTGAGACGACATTACCATGCTTGTAACCAGCCGCATGGCCGCCAGTTCATAAAGTACTGCCAGCTCGTTGTCGTGCAGCTCAAATTCGGCGCAGTATCCTTCAATAATGGCCGTGGCGGCCATTCCGATATCGGCCTCGTCGAGAAGCAGGTAGGCCAAGCCTATAGCTAACTCGTTAACCTGACGGCTATACACCATATCACCAAAGTCGATCAACCCATGCATGTGTTTTGGATTGGCGCCGTCGATGATCAGGTTGTGTTCATTGGCATCACCGTGAATGACCGCTTTGCGCAGTCCGCACAATTGCGGCACCACGCAGTTTTCGTAGTGGGTAAATAGTCGAGCGATGCGATCGCGGTTGTGGTTGTCGACAACATCGTCGAGGTGTGCGCGGCAGCCGATCACATTGTCCAGATCCCACAGATAGCCTGGGCGTTCGCTGGAAGGGTGGTTAAAACCCTGCAGGCTGCGCGATAGCTGGCCGAGAAACCGTCCGGCATCGCGGTAAAGTGCTGCCGATTTCACCCCGCTGGAAAGCACCACTCCCTCTACATAACTCAAGACATAGACGCTAAAACCATCAATTTGCGTGAGCATGTCGCCACTACGGGTTTTCACCGGCACCGGAAAACTCAACTGCGGCGCGTTGCTCGCTAGCAACTGCATTGCCTGATGCTGCATTTCCAGTAACTGGCGGTCCCAGCGGCGGTTAGCAATTTTAAATACGTACCGAGCTTGGGGGCCAGTGATCAGCGCATTTTGATCTTCAAACGACACTAGCGGCGTTATCTGGCCCTCAATACCATAAAGTTCGCGGGCGTATTGGGCGACAGTTTCGGGCGCAAAATTGGGGACTTCGGCGATCATCTATGGCTTCCTTTTGACGTTATAGCAATGCGTTACTGACCAACGAAAATCGCGGCAATGAGTGCGCTGTTAACTCGATGGCCTTGGGGTGGTGGCGTTGACCCGGCTGGTTCCGGTCGCGGCAACACCCATGATAGATGACCGCTCGGTATTCTATAATCGACCACAATAATTATCAATTTGTGCACACTCGGGCCTACGCCCAGCAATCGCAGCATTACCGTGCGTTTAGTTCAAAGGGTGCGCTAGTGCGCAAGACATTAACATTCCTGATCTGTGCTGCAAATCTATAGTAATCGGCGGTCGTGGCATCGTCGTGAGACGTTATCATAATCGCCCGATATTGCCTTTAGCCACATATTTTATGTAGTATTTTACTGCCCAGAGCGCAACTCGCGCCTAAAAACTCCGAATAATAGTCTCAGAGCTGTGTTTAGATCTGTTGATAAGCGCTTTTCATAGTGCATAAGTCCAAGCCTCCGTGCCGGAATATCAACAATATTTTTGTTTTTTTACTACTGTATCGGCCCTCGGTAAAGCTAAACGGCGTGCGATGTCAGGAGCGTAGACTGACACCCTCCCGGCTGTAGATTTTCGCAGCGTAGGCCTCCTTTAAAGACTGCGCACGCGGCAGATATGCTTGCGCAACCCAAACTAACGGACACGCTAAGCCGATGACTATAGTGACCTCGAGCTGTCCGGCAGGCACACTGGCGGTTATGCAAAAATGCCTATTAAAAGCTATTCTTGGGGGTCTTTTTAGCATGTCTGTAGGGGTGTTGGCGGAGTCTCGCTACCAGCCTTTGCAATATGCCGATATGAACGCTTTGAGTATGCACTTTGGCGGCCCATGGGCGAGCGCGCCGGCGGTTCTCGGGCGCGGTCAGTGGCAGTGGCAGTTGAGTAGCGATATTGGCAACACCGTGCAGCTTGAAGGGTCGGCCGAAACCTCCGAGCAGTTACTGATCGATGCCGAGACCCAGCGGCATATGGCGATATTTGAATACGGCTTGGGTGGCGATTGGAATATCCTCCTCGCAGTGCCCTATGTGCGTCACAGCGGCGGTTCGCTGGATGGTTTTATCGACGATTTTCACAGCGCCTTGGGATTTCCATCCGGTCCGCGCGCCCAGCGTAGCGCAGACGACTTCACTATTAGCTATAGGCGTGACGGGGCACTGCTGGTCGACATAGATCAACCGCAATGCGGTTTAGGCGATGTGTCACTGGCACTCACGCGGGATTTTTCGAGTGCGTGGGAAGATCCGTTGAGTGTTGGTTTGCGGCTCAAATTTCCCACCGGCGAGGCTGATGACTTGACCGGTTCGGGCACCTATGACGCGGCGCTCTGGGCGTCGACATCACACGCCTTGTTCGGCGATGTATCGCACTATCTGTCGCTGGCGACAGTGGTAGTCGAGGGTCGCGGCGGGCTGCTCGCAGATATGCGTAACAGCGCCTACGGCGCCGCAACGTATGGCTGGGCCTGGCGCTACAGCGACTTGCTGGAATTTAAATTGCAGGTCGACACGCGCAGTGCTATCTACAACCACAGTCGCATGCGCGCTCTGGGCCATTCGACCGCGGCCAGTATTGGCGGCACTCTGCACTTGCCGCGCGGCTATAAACTCGATATTGCGGTGGTCGAAGACATCGACGTAGGCACGTCGCCAGATGTAGTATTTCAGTTGGTTTTGCGGCATCGCTGGCAAGCCCGCTAGCGACCATTTAGGCACGCGTGCCAAGCGATGTTGGCAAAAGCTGCACATCGCGCATGGCAACTGTGCATAAAGCGGTTGTGGGGCGCGTCATATAGCAGTAAAATCCGCGACCTTTGACGTCCAATTAGATTCCTACCCAACAAGCCGCAACCGTAGATACCGGAGATTGTTTTATGGCGAGTGAACAGACCCTTTCGATTATTAAACCCGATGCCGTCGCGAAAAATGCGGTTGGACAAATTTTAAGCCGCTTCGAAGCCGCTGGTCTGCAAATTATTGCCTGTAAAATGCAGCAATTGAGCACCGAACAGGCCGAGGGCTTTTATGCCGAGCACCGCGAGCGCCCGTTTTTTAAGGATTTGGTAGCGTTTATGACGTCGGGCCCCGTGTCGGTGCAGGTTTTGGCCGGCGACAATGCCATTACGGTAAACCGCGATCTAATGGGCGCGACCAACCCAAAAGAGGCCGGCGCCGGCACCATCCGTGCCGACTTTGCCGAATCTATCGATGCCAATGCTGTGCACGGTTCGGATTCGGGCACCTCTGCGGCCCGCGAGATCGCCTACTTTTTTGCCGACGGCGAGATTTGTGCGCGCTGATAAGGAGATAATCGAGGTCTATGTCCCTAGAGCCAGCAATCAGTGTAACGCCTAGCGAGATTGATAAGGTCAATCTGTTGGGGTTGTCTGCCTCGAGTCTTGGCGATCTATTTGAGCAAATGGGTGAAAAACGCTTTCGCGGCACGCAGATTTTGAAGTGGATTCATCAGATGGGGGTTTGTGATCTCGATCAGATGACCAATATCTCCAAGCCGTTGCGGGCGCGACTGGCGGAGCTCGGCGAAGTGCGTATTCCCGAGGTTGTGAGTTGCCAAGACTCGGTTGACGGAACCCGCAAATGGCTGATTCGCGTGGATGGCGGCAGTTGTATAGAGATGGTATATATCCCCGAGCGCGAGCGCGGCACGCTGTGTGTGTCGTCGCAGATTGGCTGTGCACTGGATTGTGCCTTTTGCGCGACCGGCAAACAGGGATTTAATCGCGATCTAACGGCCGCCGAAATTATCGGCCAAGTATGGATTGCCGCAGACTCCTTTAATCAATTCGATGTCGCCGCGCCTCGCCGCGTCACTAATGTGGTGATGATGGGGATGGGCGAGCCACTAATGAATTTTGACAATGTTGTCGACGCCATGAACCTGATGCTCGACGACAACGCCTATGGACTGTCGAAACGCCGGGTGACTCTGAGCACTGCCGGGGTGGTACCAGCACTTGAAAAGCTCGGCGATGTGTCGGATGTGTCGCTGGCGATCTCACTGCATGCTCCAACTGACGAATTACGCAATCAATTGGTGCCGATCAATCGTAAGTACTCACTCGATGAGTTTGTCGCGAGCGCGCGCCGCTATCTCGAAAAAATGCCCGATAAACGACGCAAAATTACAGTTGAATACACCTTGATGGATCAGGTCAACGACCGCAGCATACATGCAAAGCAATTGGCCGAATTACTCCGCGATCTGCCGTGTAAAATCAACTTAATACCGTTCAATCCGTTTCCTGGAACTGACTTCAAACGCGTGACCAATACGGCACTCAATCGCTTTAGGGACATTCTCCATCGGGACGGTTACACTGTGACCGTGCGCACTACTCGGGGCGACGATATAGCCGCTGCCTGCGGTCAACTGGCTGGTCAAGTAAACGATAAAACCCGCCGTCAGGCACGTTACAAAAAGCGACTGGAAGAACGCGAAGGAGAACATAGTCAAGCGTTGGATCGAGAGTCACGACCGATCAAAGTAATCGGTTAAATCCGCGCAGCGGGTTTTAATAGTATTGGCAGAGCCCGAGCGCTCGGCGTTATTTGCGCCGATATGGGCCCCGACACAGATCATTGAAATAGGCAATAGCGTAGCGTAACCGATGTTTAGCGAAACTCCCATAGTGCGCCGCAAATCGCGCCAGATCATGGTCGGCAATGTGCCGGTGGGTGGTGGCGCGCCGATTTCGGTGCAGAGTATGACTAATACTAGCACCGGCGATGTGGTGGCGACAGTCGCGCAGATTGAGTCTATTCAAAGGGCCGGTGCCGATATTGTCCGGGTGTCAGTGCCGTCGATGGAGGAGGCCGAGGCGTTTGGCGAAATTCGCAAGCGCGTCAGCGTGCCGTTGGTTGCGGATATCCACTTCGATCATAAGATAGCTCTGAGGGTAGCCGACCTCGGGGTAGATTGTCTGCGTATAAATCCGGGTAACATTTCGCGCGAAGATCGTCTTCGCGAGGTAATCTTCAAGGCCAGAGATCTGCAAATACCCATTCGAATTGGTGTGAATGCCGGTTCGCTGGGTAGAGATCTGTTGCGTAAGTATAAAGAACCAACGGCCGAGGCGATGGTTGAATCGGCTATGCGCAACGTCGATTTACTCGATAAATACGACTTTCAAGATTTTAAGGTCAGCGTCAAAGCCTCGGATATTTTTATGGCGGTGGCTGCCTACCGCAGTCTAGCGAAAAAAATACAACAGCCGTTGCACCTAGGCATTACCGAAGCCGGCGGTTTGCGCTCGGGCACGGTCAAATCGGCGATCGGTCTGGGCGCACTGTTGCTCGACGGCATTGGCGACACAGTGCGCATCTCACTGGCCGCCGATCCCGCCGAGGAGGCGCGCGTGGCCTGGGATATGTTGCGCAGCTTGCGCCTGCGCAGCAAGGGTATTCATTTTATTGCCTGCCCAAGCTGTTCGCGGCAAAACTTCGATGTAATCAAGACAGTAAACGCGCTTGAAACGCGCCTCGAGGACATTACCGTGCCAATGGACGTGTCGATTATCGGGTGCATTGTGAATGGCCCCGGCGAGGCTAAGGAGTCTGATTTTGGTCTAACCGGCGGCAGTCCAGCGAATCTGGTTTATATCGACGGTAAACCGGACCACAAGATTAGCCAGGACGATCTAATCGATCAACTAGAGCGCGAGATTCGCGCCAAGGCGGCGGTTAAACAGGCGGAAATAGATGCTGCTGGTAAAGACATTATCGCCAAGGCTTAATAGTTATCGCCCGTGACGGGCACAGAGTTAAATCTGCAATAGTGGGCTCGACAATATTAGTCGCTCGCGTAATCAACAGTTGAGATATTTAAATGAAGATCCAGTCGATCAGGGGTATGAACGATATTCTCCCCGACCAGTCTGCCAACTGGCAGTATCTCGAACAGACTCTGACCGAGGTGCTGGCGGCCTATGCCTACCGCGAAATCCGTATGCCTATCCTGGAGCAGAGCGAGTTGTTCAAGCGCTCGATTGGCAGTGTCACCGACATTGTAGAAAAAGAGATGTACAGCTTTGAAGATCGTAATGGTGATCAACTGAGTCTGCGGCCAGAGGGCACGGCTGGTTGTGTACGCGCCTGTATTCAGCAGGGCTTACTGCACAATCAGACACAGCGCCTATGGTATCAGGGGCCAATGTTTCGTCACGAGCGCCCGCAAAAGGGTCGACTGCGTCAGTTTCATCAGGTCGGGGTCGAGGCTTTTGGTTTTTCTGGGCCAGATATCGATGCCGAATTACTCATCCTAACGGCGCGCCTGTGGCGGCAGTTAGGTATTCAACAGGGTCTAATCTTACAGATTAACTCGCTCGGTGAAGCGGCCGATCGGGCGCGCTATCGGCTCGCATTGGTGGCGTATCTCGGCGATCGACAAGACCAGTTAGACGCCGACAGTCAGCTGCGCTTGCAGACCAATCCGATGCGTATATTGGATAGCAAAAATCTAGCGACCCAGGCGCTGCTCGAAGGCGCGCCCGTGCTAGCGGAGTTTATTGACGGTGCATCGCGCGAGCATTTTGAAAAACTCTGTGGCCTACTCGATGCCGCTGGCGTCGTTTATGAAGTTAATCCGCGGTTAGTGCGCGGTTTAGACTATTATTCAAAGACAGTATTTGAGTGGGTGACCGATTCATTAGGCGCACAGGGTACGGTGTGCGCCGGTGGTCGTTACGACGGCCTAGTCGAGCAGATTGGCGGTAAGCCGTGCCCCGGTGTTGGCTTTGCCCTCGGCATGGAAAGGTTGCTTTTGCTGCTTGACGCCTTGGATGCTGTCCCCGATAGTGTCGCGCGGCAGGTGGATGTTTACGTTGTGGCGGTCGGCGATGTTGCGGCACAGGCCTCTGCGATAGCCGAGCAATTGCGCAGCGAGATCGTCGGTTTGCGGGTTGAATTGCACTGCGCTGGTGGCAGTTTTAAGGCGCAATTAAAAAAAGCCGACAAAAGCGGTGCCAGAGTCGCGCTAATTCTCGGCGAAGACGAGTGCGCGAATGGCAACTTCGGGGTCAAATATTTGCGCGAAAAGCGCGACCAAGAGACAGTTGATAGAGTTCGACTAGTAAGCAATTTAGCAACTATTTTTAGCTAATTAAGGAGTTCCCGTGGCGGAATATTCATCTGAAGAAGAACAAATCGAGGCGCTAAAGCGCTGGTGGGGCGAATACGGCAACCGAGTGATGCTGGCACTTGCGCTAGTTTTTTGTAGTTACTTTAGCTGGCAATATGTCGATCAGCAGAAACGCGAAAGTGCTGAAAAAGCCTCGCTAGAGTATGCCGAACTGCTCGAGATGCTCGACCGACAACCGCTTGGCACGGACCTCGATAAGGCGTCTGGCGAAGACGTGTTAGCAGCCGCACAGATACTTAAAGCAGACTATGGAAATTCGGTGTATGGCCAGTTTGCCGCCTTAGCCGCGGCGCGCATAGCCGTTGAGCAGGGCGATTTAGACAGCGCAGCCGTCGAATTGCAATGGCTGTTGGATCATAATCCAGACGAGGTCAAGGAGCGCGTAGTTAGTCTTCGACTGGCGCGCGTCGAAGCGGCACGCGGTAATCTTGATGTGGCGCTAGGACTAGTTCAAGGCGTCGATCCGGGCGCGCTCAAGTCGATGTACGAAGAGGCTAAAGGCGATTTTTACGTGCAACAGGGGAATCCTGCAGCCGCCTTTACCGCCTATCAAGCGGCAGTCGCGTCGAATGGTTCGCGCGACAATGTTATTATCACTGTGCTGCAAATGAAACTCGATCAGGTCACCGCCAGCGCTGAGCAAGCGCCGCTGGGGGATCAAACCGGGTCGACGGATGAAAGTTCGCCGGTTGAACAAACGCCAGCTGACAGTGCCGTGGACGAGATTTTAACCGAGGGCGCCGACGCTGCGCAAACGAAGCCATGATGGGCCCCCCGACGTGGTTACCTATGCTATTGACTGCAACGTTGGTATCTGGCTGTAGTTGGTTTGGCGGTGACGATGACGACAGCGAGATTCAACCGGCGGAACTCGAATCATTCGCCGAAGAAGTCCGTCTGCGGCGCGTCTGGTCTAAATCTATCGGCGGCTCAGATCAAAAATTTTGGCGCAGTCTCAGGCCGAGCGCTAGCGACGAGGTGATCTATGTTGCTAACCATCAGGGTCAAATCAGTGCTTTGACGGTCGCCGATGGAAAGCAATTGTGGCGTGTTGATCTCGAGGTTGGTGTGTCGGGCGGGGTTGGCTACGGTGCTGATTTGGTGATGGTCGGCACCATAGAGGGCGAAGTCTATGCGCTCGACGCCGACGACGGCGGAGTGGTTTGGTCTACGCAGCTGAGCTCTGAAATATTGACCAGCCCCCAGAGCAACGGCGAGGTAGTGGTGGTGCAAACCATCGACGATAAAATTTATGCTCTGGATGCCGAGAGTGGCGAAGAGCGTTGGCAACACGATGGCGATGCGCCAATTTTATCGGTGCGCGGGACCAGTAGCGCGCTGGTAACCAGCAGTATGGTACTGGCCGGTTTTGACTCCGGCAAGTTGATCGCCTTTAATCCAGAGAATGGCTCGCTGATCTGGGAGGCGCGTGTGGCGCTTCCCAAGGGGCGCACCGAACTCGAGCGCATGGTCGACATCGATGGCGACCCACTTCTGGTTGGTGATGTGATCTATGCGGTTAGCTACCAGGGGCGTGTTGGTGCCATAACGCGCGGCACAGGCCGCAATCTCTGGTTTCAAGACAGCTCGTCACACCGCTCGCCAGCCCATGGTCAGGATCAAATTTACGTCACCGAAGCGGATGACCATGTGCGTGCCTTTCAGGCTGGTAGTGGTCGATCGGTGTGGGATAACGAGGGTCTATTTTTGCGCCGGCTGACTGCGCCGACGGTATTTGGGCAGACTATAGCGGTGGCAGATGCCGAGGGCTATTTGCACTTGTTAGACTCCGGCGATGGCCATTTTGTCGGACGTACTAAGGTCGATGGCAGCGGTGTGGGTGCGACTATGTTGAGTCGCTCCGATCGCCTGATTGTGCAGGCCAACGACGGCTCTTTAACGGCTTACCGCATCGAGGCGCGCTAATGTTTGTCAGTCAATACCAACGACTGCGGCCAAAGGCCGCGTTTTTATTTAGCCGATGATTCCGGTTATTGCGCTCGTAGGTCGGCCGAACGTTGGCAAATCGACGCTGTTTAATCGGCTCACCCGCAGTCGGGATGCGCTGGTGGCAAACTATTCGGGCCTGACACGCGATCGCAAGTATGGCGATGGAGAGATGTTTGATCGGCGCTTTATGGTGATCGATACCGGCGGTATCAGCGGTGAAGAGGAGGGCATCGATGTCGAAATGGCTGGGCAGTCGCTGCTGGCTATGGATGAGGCCGACGTTGTGCTGTTTATCGTCGATTGCCGCTCGGGTATTGTTTCTGCAGACTATATGATCGCCGAGAAACTTCGGCGGAAAAACCGCTTGGTTTATCTGGTCGCCAACAAGATCGACGGCCTCGATCCGGCGGCGGCGCTGGCCGACTTCTACCAGCTTGGATTTGCCGGTATGTTCGCAACCACGGCAACCCATGGGCGCGGCGTGCACTCGATGATGGAAGAGGTTCTGACGCCCTTTCAACTGCCCGAAGACAGCGCCGATGGGCGCACAGACAGTATTAAGATCGCGGTTGTTGGGCGGCCAAACGTCGGCAAGTCGACATTGGTAAATCGCTTGCTTGGCGAGGACAGAGTAGTGGTTTTTGACCAGCCGGGGACCACGCGCGACAGCGTCTACATCGACTTTGAACGCCGTGGTCAAAATTATACCTTGATCGATACCGCAGGAGTGCGCAAGCGCAAAAATATTAAATTGGCGATCGAAAAGTTCTCGATTGTTAAAACGCTTCAGGCTATCGACGATGCCAACGTGGTGGTGTTGATGGTCGATGCCCAAGAGGGATTGGTCGAGCAGGATTTACATTTGATCGGCTCGGTGATCGATGCCGGTCGTGGACTGGTGATTGGGATTAATAAATGGGATGGGCTGGCGCCCGAGCAGCGCGAACACATCAAGGTAGAGATCAAACGCCGCTTAATATTTGCCGATTTTGCCAATGTCCACTTTATTTCTGCGTTGCATGGCACCGGTGTTGGCAACCTTTACGATTCAATTGGTGCCGCCTACTCTGCGGCCACCAATACGTTGAGTGCTTCGCGCCTGACCAAAGTCCTCGAGGGTGCAGTCGAAGACCATCAGCCACCGATGGTGCACGGCCGTCGGGTGAAGTTGCGCTTTGCCCACGCGGGTGGCAGAAATCCGCCGGTGATCATTATTCACGGTAATCAAACCGATGCGGTCCCGGCGCAATACACGCGCTATTTAGAAAAGATATTTCGCCGTGAACTGGGGCTTCACGGCACACCGGTGCGGGTCGAGTATCGCACCGGTGAAAATCCATTTAAGCACAAGGCCGCTGCAGCCAGCGATCGACCGGCGGTAAAACGCAAGAAGATCGTCAAATACAGCAAGCGCAACGATTGAAGCTATTTTATCGCTGTGCCCTTTCGTTGCGCTGATAGCAGCGCCCTTTGTTTTACTCCCCCAGCGATGTTATGCACCACTATGGCAATTCGCCTATTTTGAGACGAGTTTTACCTACAAAATAACAAATTTCAAATGACATCGGGACTGACAGGTGATTGTTGATCGCCCCTCGGCAGCAAAGTTACTGCAGTGGTCTCGGTCACGGCAAAGAGTATTTCACCATCGCCAACTTGCGCTTTGAGTGGGTCGCCAACGCACACGCTGGTAACCGATTTAATCACGGCCCCTTCCGGGTCGCGTAGAATTGCATAGCCGCGGCCGACGGTCTTGAGTGGACTGACGGCGTCTAGCAGTTGCGCGGTCTGGGTGTAGCGTTGTTGTGCGCCTTCGAGTCGCTGCACTACGCAGCGCCGCAATTGTTGTAGGGTGCGCTGCAGAATGGCGTGATGGGCGATTATGGCGAGCTTCGGGTGTTGGCGTGTATGGCGGCTGAATAGTACTTCCAACTGCATTTGCCGGCGCTGTGCGGCGTCCGCCCGAGCGCGCAGCAGCCGCACCGACAGTTGTTCCAGTTGCCTACGTTGCGCGTCGAGTCGCTGGCCCGGGTGGCGCAGGCGCTGGCACAAAAAATCACTGCGCTGTTGCAGATCGCGAATTCGCCGGCCCATAACCTCGGCCAGTTGCGTTTCCATAGCCTGTAACTGACGGTTAATCTCGAGCCAGTCGGGACTTAGCAGTTCAGCTGCAGCCGATGGTGTGGCGGCGCGATGATCGGCGGCATAGTCGGCGATGGTGACGTCGATCTCATGGCCGACGGCGCTGACTATAGGCAATTCACTGGCAAATATGGCGCGCGCCACCGACTCGTCGTTAAAACACCAGAGGTCCTCCAGAGAACCGCCACCGCGACTAATTAGCAGGACATCGCAACGTGCGTCGCGATTGGCACTGTGGATGGCGTCGACCAATTGCCTTGGGGCTTGCTCCCCCTGCACCATCGATGGGTATATGCTCACCGCAGTGGCGGGGAAACGCCGCGCCAACACAGCTAAAATATCTGTTATGGCGGCGCCGGTGGGCGAGGTAATAACGCCGATATGGCGGATTGTTGCGGGCAGGGACCGCTTGTGTCGGGTATCGAACAGGCCTTCTTCGTGAAGACGTTGTTTGAGTTGCTCAAACTGGCGTTGCAAGGCACCAAATCCGGCCTCCTCCATATGCTCGATAATTAACTGAAACTCACCGCGGCCTTCATATAGGCCGGCTTTGCAGCGCACCAACACCTGCATGCCATTGCTTGGGGTAAAGCGCACGCGCTGCTGGCTGTTGCGAAACATTGCGCAGCGCACCTGCGCGCTGGTGTCTTTGAGTGTTAGATACCAGTGGCCGGAACCTGGGCGCGCTAAATTAGATATTTCACCCTCTATCCAGAGCATCGGCAAGTGCAGTTCGAGCAGTTGCCGAACGCTCCGATTGAGTTGGCTGACGCTGAGCACTCGGCGCTCGTTAGATGGATTATTCATATTAACAGTATAGGCTTTTGCAGCCCAAAAAGTCACCGCTAAAAAGCTCTCACAGAGCTTGTAGTAAGTACACGAAAGACACTGAAAAAAGTGTTAAATCAATTATTTAAGTAACGGGCTTTGCGGCCAAATAATTGTTTACCTAAGCGCTCGCGCTGACCTATAATGGACTGCTTACTTTTTAACCCCGCTATTGAACAATAGAGGTAGGCGTTCCCCATGTTACGCATAGCTAACGAAGCTTTGACCTTTGATGACGTTCTATTGGTACCCAGTTACTCTGAGGTCACCGCCAAAGACGTATCACTGCATTCGCAACTGACCCGTTCGATCAGTATGCGCATTCCACTGTTATCCGCGGCCATGGACACGGTCACTGAATCGCGTTTGGCGATCGCTATTGCCCAAGAAGGCGGTATTGGTATTGTGCACAAAAGCATGAGTATCGAGCAGCAGGCACGCGAGGTCTGGGCCGTCAAAAAATATGAGAGCGGGGTGGTAAAAAATCCGTTCACTATTGGATCGACTGCGACGCTGCGTGATCTGCATGCTTTTACCCAAGCAAATAATATCTCAGGTGTACCGATCCTCGACAATGGCGATCTAGTTGGCATTGTGACCCGCAGAGATGTGCGCTTTGTCACCGATATGGACGCCTTGGTGACCTCGGTGATGACTCCCAAGGATCGTTTGATCACGGTTAAAGAGGGCACTAGCGCCGATCGAGTGCGGGCTCTGTTCCAAAAGCACCGTATCGAGAAGGTGTTGGTGGTGAACGATGATTTTCAACTCAAGGGGTTGATCACGGTTACCGATATCGACAAAGCGGAGAATTATCCCGATGCCTGTAAAGACGATCAGGGAAGCTTGCGAGTCGGGGCCTCGGTCGGTGTTGGCGAAGATGCTAACGAGCGGATTGCCGCACTGGTGCGCGCTAATGTCGATGTTTTGGTGGTGGATACAGCCCACGGGCACTCGATGAATGTGCTTAACCGGGTGCGTTGGATCAAGCAACACTACCCCGAGGTTCAGGTGATTGGCGGCAACGTGGCCACTGCAGACGGCGCCTTGGCGTTGGCAGATGCCGGTGCCGATGCGGTCAAGGTTGGCATCGGGCCGGGCTCGATCTGTACCACGCGGATTGTCACCGGTATTGGTGTACCACAAATCTCGGCGATAGCAGCGGCGGTGACGGCGCTGGATGGCACCGGTATCCCGGTGATTGCCGACGGCGGCATTCGTTTTTCTGGTGATATGGCCAAAGCGATTGCGGCCGGCGCTAGTTCGGTAATGATGGGATCGATGTTGGCGGGAACTGAAGAGGCCCCCGGCGAGATCGAAATCTATCAAGGACGCTCTTATAAATCCTACCGTGGCATGGGCTCGATGGGCGCTATGTCGCGGATTCAAGGATCCAGTGACCGCTATTTTCAAGATGCCAGTGCCGGTACCGAAAAGCTGGTACCCGAGGGCATTGAGGGACGAGTGCCTTACAAGGGCCCGCTGACGACGATTATCCATCAGATGACCGGTGGTTTGCGATCGGCGATGGGCTATACCGGCTGCACCACCATTGAACAGATGCGCACCCGCCCCGAGTTTGTCCGAGTGACCTCGGCCGGTATTGGCGAAAGCCATGTGCACGATGTGCACATTACCAAAGAGGCACCTAATTATCCGGTGAGCGGCGGCTGATTGGCGTGTTGAGCGCACTTTAAGGGCTGCCTTGGGCTGCCCTTTTTTATTGTGTGTCAGGCCGGCTTAAAAACCGGTGATAAATAAGGTTAGATGATGAACGATCTGCAAGCTGAGAAGATTTTAATTCTCGATTTTGGTTCCCAATACACCCAGTTGATTGCGCGGCGAATTCGCGAGATCGGCGTGTTCTCCGAAATAAGAGCCTGGGATATCAGCGCCGAAGAGTTACATGAATATAATCCGAGCGGAGTTATTTTGTCTGGCGGTCCAGAATCGGTTGCCGGCGGAGAAGATGCGCCGCGGGCGCCGGATGAGCTGTTTCAAATGGGTGTGCCACTGCTGGGTATTTGCTATGGCATGCAGGCCATGGCCAGCCAGTTGGGTGGTCGCGTTGAGACCTCTGATGTGCGCGAGTTTGGCTATGCACAGGTGGCGGTCGAGGGTCGATCGGCACTGTTGCGCGATATGACCGATCATTTAGGTGATAACGGCGAGGCGTTGCTGGATGTTTGGATGAGCCACGGCGATAAAGTGTCGGCGATGCCCGAAGGATTTGAGCTGATGGCGTCGACCGCATCCTGCCCGATCGCTGGCATGGCCGACGGTACGAGACATTTTTACGGAATTCAGTTTCACCCCGAGGTAACCCACACACTAAAGGGTGTGCGCATTTTTCAGCACTTTATACTCGACATTTGCAACTGCCAAGCGCGCTGGACATCCACCGCCATTATCGATGACCAAATTGCCCGCGTCAGGGCACAGGTCGGCGACAGCCATGTGTTGTTGGGCCTCTCGGGGGGCGTCGACTCATCGGTAGTAGCGGCACTGTTGCACCGTGCGATTGGTGATCGCCTGACCTGCGTATTTGTCGACAATGGCCTGTTGCGCAAAAATGAGGGCGACATGGTGATGGAGATGTTCGCCAAAAATATGGGCGTTAAGGTCATTCGCGCCAATGCCCAAGACAAATTTCTTGATCGGCTGGTGGGTATCGACGACCCAGAGAAAAAACGCAAGCTGATCGGCAATACCTTTATCGAGGTGTTTGACCAAGAGTCGCAAAAGATCGACAACGTGCAGTTTTTGGCTCAGGGAACCATTTATCCTGATGTGATCGAATCGGCGGCCTCTAATACCGGCAAGGCCCATGTGATTAAATCCCATCACAACGTCGGCGGTTTGCCCGACGATATGGCGCTAAAACTGATTGAGCCTTTGCGCGAGTTGTTTAAGGATGAGGTGCGCAAAATTGGTGTCGAATTGGGACTGCCCCACGATATGGTCTATCGCCATCCATTTCCGGGGCCGGGGTTGGGTGTGCGAATTTTGGGTGAGGTGAAAGCGCAATATGCCGATATCTTGCGCGAGGCCGATGCGATCTTTATGGAGGAGTTGCAAGCCTCGGGTTGGTACCAAAAGACAAGTCAGGCGTTTGCGGTCTTTGTTCCGGTAAAATCGGTTGGTGTGGTTGGCGATGGCCGGCGCTACGCCTGGGTGATCGCACTACGCGCGGTCGAGACGGTAGACTTTATGACGGCGCGCTGGGCACATCTACCGTACGAGTTACTCGAGCGAGTATCCGGACGCATTATCAACGAGATCGCCGACGTATCGCGTGTGACTTATGATATCTCCAGCAAGCCCCCTGC
>JAPKCN010000240.1 GCA_028822945.1 Porticoccaceae bacterium
TTTAGAAACATTCATCTCGTTTTTGAGGAAGTTAATTACTTTCGTCGCTCCCTCACTACCCGCACTCCACTCGATACCCGCGTATATATCCTCAGAATTCTCCCTGAAAATACACATATCGACTTTGTTTGGCTCTTTGACTGGCGAAGGCACGCCTTCAAACCAGCGCACTGGACGTTGGCAAACATAAAGGTCAAGTTCTTGGCGCAGCGCTACGTTGAGTGATCTAAAGCCGCCGCCAACAGGCGTTGTCAAAGGTCCTTTGATGGATACTACATAGTCTTTTACCGCCTCTAGCGTTTCGCTCGGAAACCAGTCCCCCTGATAGAGGTCCGCGGCTTTCTCACCGCAATAAACTTCCATCCAAGAAATTTGTTTTTGCCCAGCGTAGGCTTTTTCGACAGCGGCATCGATAACCTTGATCATCACTGGAGTAATATCCACCCCAATACCGTCACCCTCAATAAATGGAATGACTGGATTATCCGGCACGTTGAGTGAATAGTCGGCATTAACAGTAATCTTTTTGCCGGACTCAGGCGTCTTAATATGTTGATATCCCATTGCTTTCCTCGCGTTTCTGATTAATTTTGTAGTTAATTTACATATTTCGTTTATGTTACCATAAGTACAATGCTTTTTTGAACTCATGTCAGCGGCATATCCGGAGTAAGACGTTTTGGCGCAACTCGTGCTGTTCAATAAACCTTATCAGGTGTTGAGCCAATTTACCGATGATCTCGAGCGAAGCACCCTAGCTGACTTTATTGACCTACCAGACATTTATGCTGCCGGCCGCCTGGACTATGACTCAGAAGGCCTGATGCTGCTGACGGACAGTGGTCAGCTACAAGCTAAAATTAGCCAACCACGGTATAAATTGGCTAAGACCTACTGGGTTCAAGTTGAAGGTATAGCAGCAACCGAGCATGTCGCAAAGTTGCGTGAAGGGGTGTTGTTAAAAGATGGCATCGCTTCGATAGTGACCGGTCGATGTATCAATCCGCCGAATGTGGGCGAGCGCGCTCCGCCGATAAGGCAGCGTAAAAACGTAGCAGATAGTTGGCTAGAGTTAGTCATCGACGAGGGTCGCAATCGGCAAGTCAGGCGCATGACTGCCTCTGTTGGACTGCCGACGCTGCGCTTGATACGCTGTGCCATAGGCCGCTGGAATCTGAGCGGTCTGGAACCGGGGGAATACCGCGCAACGCGCTTAAATCCAGCGTCACTTTAAAAAGAGCAACAATACACGGGGGCTGTTTTGCCAGATAAAATTCACTTAACCGTGGCCACAGTCGTCGAATCCGATGGTCGGTACCTGTTGGTACGGGAGACCCCGCTCGACCGGCAAGTTATCAATCAACCGGCTGGTCATGTCGAGCCAGGTGAATCACTGCTCGATGCTGCGGTGCGTGAAACGCTTGAGGAGACTGGTTGGAGCGTTCGCATCACTGGATTCATCGGTTTTTCACAGCACACTGTCGCGCTCAGCGGCATTACATACTACCGCGCGAGCTTTGTCGGCGAAGCCGAGAGCTGGGATGAGTGCGCCGTGATCGATACCGATATCGATAGTGTCGTATGGCTGTCGATGGCAGATATTGAACAGCAATGTAATAGCCTGCGCAGCCCCATGGTTCTGGATTGCATTCGCCTCTATCTTCAAGGGCACATATATCCCCTGAGCATGTTTTTGACGAGCCAATGATGGCGAAGAACCGATGGCGAGGAGTTTAAAACCTTGAGCAAAGTGATTGTTGGAATGTCAGGCGGCGTGGACTCGTCTGTAGCCGCGTTGTTGCTGCAGCAGCAAGGATATGCTGTAGAAGGCCTTTTCATGAAAAATTGGGATGAAGATGACGGTACTGAATACTGTACCGCTAAACAAGATTTGTCGGATGCCGAAAAGATTTGTGATCGACTCGGGATTTTGCTCCATACCGCCAATTTTTCAATCGATTACTGGGATAATGTATTTGAATTATTTCTGCGCGAGTACGCTGCGGGACGCACGCCTAACCCAGATGTTTTGTGCAATCGGGAAATTAAATTTAAGGTGTTTTTGGACTACGCCCAGATTCTAGGGGCCGATGCAATAGCCACCGGGCATTACAGTCGTATCGACACCTCCGACGGAACAGCGAGACTCTTTAAAGGCCTCGACGCTAGTAAGGATCAAAGTTATTTTTTACACGCCGTTCCGGAACAGGCATTTGCCAAATCTCTATTTCCACTTGGCGAGCTAGAAAAATCGACCGTTAGGGCAATCGCCAGAAGACACCAATTCGAAACATCTAATAAAAAAGATAGCACTGGCATATGTTTTATCGGCGAACGGCGATTTAGAGATTTTCTAGCCAGCTATCTGCCAGCGCAGCCTGGTATTATGCAAACGCCAGAGGGATGCGTTGTCGGCGAACACCAAGGATTGATGTATTACACTCTCGGTCAACGCCAAGGTCTGGGTATTGGTGGTATAGCAAACTCTGGTTCAGAGCCCTGGTATTCGCTCGATAAAGACACTCAAAACAACCGCTTAATTGTCGGTCAAGGGGCTCAGCATCCGCTGCTGTTTTCCAATCGTTTAAGTGCCGAGCAGGTGCACTGGATCAATGGCCCACCGCAAGCACAGCGATTTGATTGCTATGCCAAAAACCGCTACCGACAAGCGGATCAGTTATGCTCGGTCACAATCGCCAATGACGATACCTGTGAAGTAGCTTTTGCCGAGCCGCAACGCGCCGTCACACCCGGTCAATCGGTAGTTTTTTATGCCGGTGAACACTGTCTTGGAGGCGCTGTTATTAGTCGC
>JAPKCN010000054.1 GCA_028822945.1 Porticoccaceae bacterium
ACAAAAAAGTGTTGCAAGTCCGCCTGGCTGCGCGAAAATGTCGGTAAGCCTATCCAACCCCAAAGGCGCATACTGCCACCTTGGTTGTCGACATATAGTGCCTGCTCCATAAACGGAGCACCGCAGATTTCTGCGAGTCTTTTTTCCTGCTCTTCATAGGTGCTGGCGGGTCGTAAATTGAGTCGTACTCGCTGGTTGTGGCGAAGACTAAATGCGACATCAAACCGACTCAGGGCCAACTTTTTGATACTTTCATCTATGCGGCCATATTCGGTAGCCTCAGTGCGCAAAAACTTCCGCCGCGCAGGCGTGTTAAAAAACAAATCCCGCACCTCGACGCTGGTGCCCAATGGATGCGATGCAGGTCGCAACTCAACCTGCATATCGCGGCCCTCGGAGGTTGCTCGCCAACCACTGCTATCGCCTGCGTTAGATGTCAATTGAAGTCGCGATACCGAGGCGATACTTGCCAATGCTTCGCCGCGAAATCCAAGGGTTGCGACCGCCTCCAAATCCTCTAATTCACCAATTTTACTGGTCGCATGTCGACTCAATGCGAGCCCTAAGTCAGCTTCAGAAATACCGCATCCATCATCGCGCACCCTGAGCAATTTCACACCGCCCTGTTCGACGTCCACTTCGATCGCTTTGGCTCCCGCGTCAAGACTGTTTTCGACCAGTTCCTTAAGTACAGAAAATGGCCGTTCAATCACTTCGCCAGCGGCAATCTGATTGGCAAGTTGGGGACTGAGAACACGAATGGTCGACATATCAACACCTGTAAGGAGCATTTAACGCTGAGGAATGTTCAATTCTTGACCTATACGAATGCTTTTTGAAGCCAACTCATTGTGTCGCGACAAGCTTTTAACCGATATTTTATAACGCGCGGCAATCTCAGAAAGCGTATCACCCCTGACCACCACATAGGTCAGTCTGCGTTCAGAACGCCTTCGAGCTAACGCAGTTCCCGGCGGTGGGTAGTCCAAGTAGTATTGCAACATCCCTCGATAAATTGCCTCGGCCATACGCTTTTGATAACCACTACTAGAAAGTAGCTTCGCCTCCCGAGGATTGGAAATAAAGCCAGCCTCGATCAATAGCGATGGTATATCAGGCGATTTAAGCACTAGAAATCCCGCTTGCTCGACCTTTTTCTTATGCAATCGAGCCAACCCATTAATATTCTTGAGCACGTAGTCGCCGGCAGCGAGGCTACTTAAAAGCGTATCTCGCATATTGAGATCCAACAACATTTTTGCGACAGGCTCATCATAGTCATCAAGGCTCAAAGATACTGCACCACCAATAAGATCAGCGCGGTTTTCTTTGTCTGCGAGATATTGTGCTTCTGCACTAGTTGCACCTTTGGTGGAAAGGGCATATACCGAGGCACCATTGGCTTTGGAGCTAGAAAAGGCATCCGCATGAATGGAGATAAAGAAATCTGCCCGCTTGCTGTGAGCAATATCAGTGCGCTTGCGATGCGCAAGATAATAATCACCCCTCCGCACCAACTCGCCGTTAAAATCCGCATCTTGATCAAACAGTTTTTTTAGATATTTGGCGATTTGCAACACCACCACTTTCTCACGGATTTTACCAGGCCCCAAGGCACCGGGATCCTCGCCACCATGACCCGCGTCTATAGCGACGACAATCTTACGATTGTCCTGTTCAATAATCCCTTCGAGAGATTTACTGACGCGTTTCTTGATGTCGTATAAATCGATCACTAGCCGGTTGCCATAACGCTCGTTAGCATCTAACGTGAAGGACTTTGGTTTAATAGCGTTGACCAGATCAAACACCACCCGCAGACCGTTTTTACCGCGCACGCCGGTGCGAATCTTACCAATCGGTGTGGTTACGTAATCGAGATTATCGAAAGCCGCCTTGAGTTTAACGTTGGTAATATCCACGACTAAGCGATTAGGGTTTTTAAGCGTAAACATAGTGTGCGTTACCGTATCGTCCAAGTCTAGCACCACGCGCGTTCGATCGGGTGATCGATAGAGTCGAACGCCTTCTATTTCGGAGGCTAAGGAAAAACTTGAAAGCGCTGCCGAAAACCCTAAAATGGCACTACAGCCAAACCGTATTATATTTTTTAACACCAATGATTCACCTGCTTCTGTGATGTTTTATTATCCATCGGACCCACCCAGCGCATCTAACCGCTGAATGATAACTCCGCCCGCAATTGAGTGCGCGGAAAGTACCACCGAACGGCCCCAGCGACGAATCTTAATATCTATGGCTAAATCGACCACACTGAGATGGCCGTAGCCGCGCTCAGGCCATTCCACTATGCATAAAAATGCCTCTGTTAAATAGTCTCGAAACCCTAAAAATTCGAGCTCCTCGGGATCATCGAGCCGATAGAGATCAAAATGGTAGACCCTACCCACCGCCAGGTCATAAGGTTCGACAACCGTGTAAGTGGGACTTTTGACACTTCCAGGATGACCGAGTCCATGCAAAATACCACGTGCTAGGGTAGTTTTCCCGGCACCTAAATCGCCGCACAGTGTCATCATTAATCCAGTGCTGACATAGCCAGCTAGCAGGCAGCCAAAATCCTCCATGGCGACCTCGCCTGCCAAGTCAAAATCTATCTCCGCTTGCACCGGTGGCAAATTCAGCATCGCTATACCGCTGCGTCCGCGCTGTATTCGGGATTCAGTAGTTTGCGTATTTGCAATAACAAATCGCTCGCAGCGAGACCAACTTGACCAGTTTGTTGCGCAGCCAGATCAGCGGCACTCGAATGCAAACAACAGCCTAATTCTGCCGCCGCCTGCAACGGCATTCCTTGAGCAAGTAAAGCGCCAATAACGCCGCTTAAGATATCTCCCATACCGCCACTCGCCATACCGGGGTTACCGTAACGACAAATCCCAATGGGACCGTCTGACTCGCCAATCACAAGACTGCCTGGACCTTTTAAGATCACCGCAGCGGCGAACTTGTCACGCAGTTTCACAACCGCTGAAAATCGATCAGCCTCGACTTCACGCACCGATATATTTAATAATCTAGCCGCTTCCCCCGGATGTGGCGTCATTACCCAGCGAGTCGCTTGAGTGTCTATGGCAATCCGACCATCAGCTATAATATTTAGCGCATCAGCGTCCATAACCGTCGGCAAGTTGGCGGCTAATGCCTTTTGTAATAACTGCTCTGACCAGGCCGACCTACCAAGCCCTGGGCCTAATACCAAGACACTGACACGAGTGAGCAAGGGCTCTAACGCCTGTCCAGAGACAACGGCAGTCGCCATAACTTCCGGTTGACGTACTAACATAGCGGCAACATGTGCCGGTCGGGTAGCTAAGGTTATTAGCCCAGCACCTACTCTAAGACAGGCCTCGGCTGCCATAATAGCTGCCCCACCATAGCCATTATCGCCCCCGACCACCATAACGTGGCCAAGCTGAGATTTGTGCGCGTCGATAGCTCGGGTCGGTAAACAATCGAGCAAATCGTCTAGATTCAATAGCTTGGCACTCGGCGCATAATCGTTGTAGAGCACATCTGGCAGCTCTAGTGAATGCCAGATGATTTCGCCACAGCAGGCTGGCGCGCGACCGGTAAACAACCCTCGTTTCGGCGCGACAAACGTCACAGTGAGATCCGCTACCACCGACGTGTCACCGACCGCGCCGGTATCGGCATTTAATCCGGATGGCACATCAACCGCAATCACCGGCAGCGATGCATCATTAATTTGGTGAATCGCCTGTCGGTAAGTTTGCTCTAACTCTCCGCGCATCCCAGTACCGAGTAGAGCGTCGACTATCACGCCACAATCTAATTCGACCCCCCCGCAAAAATCTAACAACGTCGCGCTGGTTTGCAGCGCCCGCAATCGAGCACCGCAGACCTCGGCGGACATTTTCGACCGATCGCCTACCTCGATGACACGCACTGTAATCCCTTCATTTGCCGCCAATGCAGCAACTAGATAACCATCGCCTGCATTATTACCGGTACCGCAAAAAATCGTCAGATTGCGGGGCCTACCAAATTCTTCGAACAACTCCTCAAGCACTGCGGTACTTGCACGAGACATGAGCTGCTCGACGCTAAAGCCGCGTTCTTGGATCGCGATCCGCTCAATTTTTTTAACTGTTTTAGTGGTGTGTAGAAAATCTTCCAACGAGCGCAGCGACATCGCGTTAATATCCCAGTAATATTGACGGTAGTATAATCCAGATGAGCCTGCAAACCATGCCCCAGACCATCGATAAAACAGAGAATCTTACGATTTTAGCTAAAAAAATTAAAGCTTGGGGCGCAGAGCTGGGCTTTCAGCAGGTGGCTATCGTTGAACCTGATCTATCTATCGCATCCGAAAAGTTACATCGCTGGTTAGCAGAGGGATATCATGGCTCAATGGCATGGATGTCGCATCACGGTGACAAACGGTATGTCGTGGACAAATTAGTTGACCACACCGTTCGCGTAATTTGCGTGCGTATGGACTATCTCGCTGACAATAAAATGATCGCAGTCCTCAAAAATGACAATAAAGCCTATATCTCTCGCTATGCCCTAGGGCGCGATTACCACAAGCTGATCCGTCGGCGGCTCGCTGCATTGGTATCTTTTATCCGCGCCGAGTTACCCGACATGTCCCTTAGCCAGCGCGCCTTTGTCGACAGCGCTCCGGTCATGGAAAAACCCCTCGCCGAGCAGGCTGGCCTTGGCTGGATGGGTAAAAATACCCTGATATTGAACGATAAATCAGGTTCGTGGTTTTTTCTAGGTGAAATCTATACATCACTGGCCCTACCCGTCGACCATAGCGAGCAACCCAACCGCTGCGGCAAGTGTCGCGCTTGTATAAATGTATGCCCTACCAATGCTTTTCCGGAACCCTATATTCTCGATGCCAGACGCTGTATTTCCTATCTCACGATCGAGCATAAGGATGCCATCCCGTTAGAGATTAGGCCACTGATGGGAAATCGAATTTTTGGCTGTGATGATTGTCAGATCAGTTGCCCCTGGAATCGCTATCCAAAGCAAAGCCAGGAGTCCGATTTTGTACCCAGACATGGGCTAGACGAGCCGGACCTATTGAAATTATACAATTGGAGTGAAACTGAATTTCTCAGCCGGACCGAGGGATCGCCGATCAGACGCATAGGTTATCAGCGTTGGCGGCGCAATCTCGCCGTGGGGCTAGGCAACGCTAGTGCCAACAAAGAAATACTCGCAGCACTCGAGTACAGTGCGACTGCCTCGTCAGAGCTTGTACTCGAACATGTGCTCTGGGCTATAGATCAGCAACGGAAAAAGATAGCCTCTACCTCAGCGCCGCGATAAGCGCTAGCTGCGAATAAAAACTTGACGGTAATAACGCAATTCAGCCACGGAGTCATAGATATCATCCATCGCCAAATGACTACCTTTTTTGCTGAAGCCCGATGCCAAGTCCGGTTTCCAGCGCCTCACCAACTCCTTTAAGGTCGACACGTCGAGATTGCGGTAATGGAAATAATCCGCTAGTTGCGGCATGTATCTAATCAAAAACTGCCGATCCTGGCAAATTGAATTGCCGCACATTGGTGATTCGTCACTACCTACCCAGAGCTTCAAAAATTTTAATGTCTCGTCCATCGCGTAGGCTTCATCAAACGAGCTATTACGCACACGATCTACCAACCCAGACTGACCGTGTTGACGAGTATTCCACTCGTCCATAGCGTCGATGCGTTTATCGTTTTGAGAAATAGCGAGTACGGGCCCCTCGGCGAGTACGTTCAATTCACTGTCGGTAACCAGTGTGGCAATTTCAATTATCCTATCGCACTCGGGCGATAAGCCGGTCATTTCGAGATCAATCCATATCAAATTTAGCGGGTTCTTGTGAGTCATGACAATGCCTTGGTGAGATCCTTCAAAACTGGCACCCTGTTTTTTTCACTGACAACAAAAAAACGCCGATACAGGTACAATGCCGATTGCTGCAATTATGCTCTATCCTCGCGGCAGGTGGAAATACCGATACGCAAAAGTCATAAACGGGTGCGGCGATGTCAAAACGTAAACTAACCAAGCAACAAAAGGCGCGGATCCAATCCAACCAAGATAGTGCCGGCGCACCGACTTCTACTTCTCAAAACTCGCACTCACAAACTCATGCTGCGAGCCTAGGGCCCGAAACAGTAGGCAGAGTAATTAGTAATTTTGGCTCGCAACTGGACATTGAAGCACTCGAAGGAACCCAAAGTGGCAATCTGTACCGCTGCCACAAACGAGCCAACGTGGATACGCTGGTGACCGGCGACCACGTTGTCTGGCGAGCCGCCGAGCCCTATGGCGTGGTGATAGCCCGAAAACCACGCACATCTGAACTGGTGCGTCCGGATATTTATGGAAAGATTAGACCGGTAGCAGCCAATATCGATCGTATAGCGATCGTTTTTGCCTGTGCGCCAACGCCCTACAGCAATTTAATCGATCGCTATTTAGTAGCTGCAGAGGCGCAGGGCATACAACCTGTTTTAATTGCCAACAAAATCGATCAACTGAACCATGCGAACAGCCCTAAAGTAAAAGTGTTAATGGCTAATTATGCAAAAATTGGTTATCCCATCCTGCCCGTGTCTGCCGAGAGTGGCGAGGGAATTAGTGCCCTACAAGAATACCTTTGCGACCGCACCTGCATCTTTGTCGGTCAGTCCGGAGTGGGCAAATCATCCTTGATAAACCACTTACAACCGCGCGCAAATGCCGCCACAGCCGCCCTCTCAGTCCGGCGCGACAAAGGCGTGCACACTACTACCGCGTCGCGCCTATTTCATCTGCAAGGCGGTGGTAAATTAATTGATTCACCGGGTATTCGCGAGTTCTCACTAAGTCATTTAGAGTCGCACCGAGTGATCGAGGGATTCATTGACTTCCACCCCTACCTAGGTCGCTGCAAGTTTCGCGACTGCAGGCATCGCAATGAGCCCGACTGTGCGCTGCTCGAGGCGGTCGACCGCCGGAGTGTTTTGCGCGATCGTCTGGACAATTATCATCAAATTATCAATAGCCAGCACTAAGTCTAGTGCCGAACCCGTGGGCTAAGTTACACTAAGCAAAGAACGGCAAAATGCCGAATCAACGTCAAACGACTCTCGGATACCTCCCATAATTTTACCCAGACCCGAATGTGACCCAGCCATGCATCACAAATCAGAGCTCTTCGTTGCAGTCCAACGCTTGCTACCCAAACACTGGCTCTCCAGGCAAGTAGCGCGCCTTGCAGAATCGCGCATGATTTGGCTAAAAACTCTGCTAATCAAACGTGCTATGCACAGTTTTGACATAGATCTTAGCGAAGCTGATAGACCTAAAATTGACGAATACCATAGTTTTAACGATTTTTTTACCCGCTCTCTTAGAGCGGGAGTGCGCCCCATAGACCCCAAAGTTGACGCAATAGTTTCACCAGCAGACGGCGCCATAAGTCAAATCGGCACACTTGAAGCCGACCGCATTCTGCAGGCCAAAGGTGTCCATTACTCCGCCGCGCAATTACTTGGCGATACACAACACGCCAAAAACTACCTGAATGGCGCGTTTGTAACTGTTTATCTGTCGCCCAGCAACTACCATCGGGTTCACATACCCTGCGAAGGTAGACTGTTGCAAACTCGGTATATTCCAGGCGAGCTGTTTTCAGTCAACAAACTTACCGCGCAAGGACTACCGGGGCTTTTTAGCCGCAATGAGCGTCTAGTTTGTGAGTTTGCGTCACCGTCTATCGGTAACTTTTGCTTGATCTTTGTGGGGGCCATGTTGGTTGCAGGCATAGAAACAGTATGGGGCGGCGTCGAGTCCCCGGGACAGGGTAGCATGCGCAGTCAACAGTTTCACAAGCACGACCTTTATTTCGCCAAGGGCGAAGAACTAGCCCGCTTTAAATTCGGCTCGACGGTGATCATGCTGTTTCAGGAAAATCGTTGCAACTGGCTAACGACTGTGACTGCCGAGGACGAAGTCAAGGTCGGTGAACTCATCGCCACCCAACTGAATACCTATGCGCCACTTGACGTGTCTCCTCAATCGCTCTCGGAATAACGATGCACCGCATCTATAAATATACCTACATTTATCGGATCAACATCTGGTGTAATGCCGTGGCCGAGATTAAAAACATGCCCGCCACCGGTACCAAAGGACTCTAAAATCAGCGATACCTCCGTCTCTATCGCGTGCCGGCCAGCACGCAACACTGCTGGATCCATATTACCCTGCAAAGCTACTCGCTGGCCCACACGCCGGCGTGCGTCTCCGATGTCGACGGTCCAATCCAATCCCAACGCGTGGCAACCGGTGTCGGCCATCGCCTCTAACCAAACGCTACCCCCCTTAGTAAATAGAATGACTGGGACTTTAATTCCATCGCGCTCAGTAATAAGGCCAGCAACGATTTTATGCATGTATGCCAACGAGTATTCGCGATAAGCTGCATCGCTCAAAGCCCCTCCCCAGGTATCAAATATCTGTACCACTTGCGCGCCACTTGTAATTTGCGCATTTAAATAATCGATCGTCGACAAGGCCAATTTTTCCAGAAGCTGATGTAACAGCTCTGGCTGCTGATACAGCCAATTTTTACTGCGCGTAAAATCGCGATTACTATGCCCTTCAATCATATAGGTAGCTAGAGTCCAGGGCGAACCAGCGAAGCCGATAAGGGGAACCCTACCATTTAATTCACGGCGAATTAAAGTGACAGCATCAGTCACATAGCCAAGATCGCGCGAAGTGTCTACGATCTGTAACGACTCCACATCGCCGGCCGTCCGCAGGGGTTTATGAAACTTTGGTCCCTCGCCCTCGACGAAATAAAGCCCTAACCCCATAGCATCCGGAATCGTCAAAATATCAGAAAATAGTATTGCGGCATCGAGGTCAAAGCGCTCTAACGGTTGCAAAGTGACTTCGCAAGCCCATTGCGGATTACTGCACAGACTCATAAAATCCCCAGCGCTTGCTCGCAAGGCGCGGTATTCTGGTAAGTAGCGTCCAGCTTGACGCATCATCCAAACTGGTGTGCGCGACGTTGGCTGCCTCAAGAGTGCTCTAATCAAGCTATCGTTCTTTAATTCTGTCATGGTGATCCTTGAACCTAAAAACACAGTTGATGATAAAACAGTAAGTTCGGTTATAAAATTTTTAAATTAATGCTCGCACGCCGCTATTAAAAGTTGCTGTAAGTGTTTTTGAGAAAAGTCGGCAGTCACCTGGGCCGTGCCCAGCGCATGCAGTATGACAAGTCGCATCTGCCCGTCTAAGACTTTTTTGTCGCGCAGCATCAGGGTACTAAAATCGTCAGCACACATTTTAATTGGTGGTTTTATTGGCAGACCACTGCGCCGTAAAATAGCCTCGATTCGCTCCACCTCAGCGAGCGAAATGTATCCCAGAGATGCCGACAATCTCGAGGCCATCAACATGCCAACCGATACTGCCTCACCATGCACCCAGTCGCGATAACCCAAAAATGTCTCGATAGCATGCCCAAACGTGTGCCCTAAATTTAAAATGGCACGAAGCCCCTGCTCGGTTTCGTCTGCCTCCACCACAGCGGCTTTTATTCGGCATGATCGCTCTATTGCATAGATCAAAGCTTTTTCATCGCGGCGCAATAAATCGTCGAGATGGCCTTCCAACCAGGCAAAGAAACTAGCATCGGCAATCAAACCGTATTTAATTATCTCGGCAAGGCCGGCGGCGAACTCACGTTCCGAAAGCGTCACTAACGTGTCGATATCAACAACCACTAATCGAGGTTGATAAAATGCTCCAATCATATTCTTACCAAGCCTATGATTGACTCCGGTCTTGCCGCCAACCGACGAGTCGACTTGGGATAAAAGTGTGGTCGGAATTTGGATAAAAGGCACGCCACGCTGATAGGATGCCGCTGCGAATCCGGTCATGTCACCAACAACTCCGCCACCGAGCGCGACTAACGTAGTTGTTCTATCATGCCCGCCACTCAGTAGCGCACTGAATATTAAATCTAACCCATTCAGATTTTTAAACTGTTCGCCATCCGGCAAAACCACACTATCGACATGCTTGCCGTTTAAACTGTCGCGGGCGACCTCGAGATAGAGCGGCGCTACCGCAGTATTCGTCACCACCAATAGTCGGCTGCCGGCGACATAGTCACCGATCTGTGTAGATTGAATTATCCCCGACCCAATAAAAATGGGATAACTACGATGCTCCAGTGCGACATCAATGCACCTTACTGGGGAATCCTTGGTCTGCTCCAAAATAACTATCTCCAGTACTACATCAAAGCTCAAATTTTTG
>JAPKCN010000055.1 GCA_028822945.1 Porticoccaceae bacterium
AGGAAAATTTGGCATCCTATCAAAAACCCCGTTCGGTAGAGTTTGTCGACAGCCTCCCAAAAGCACCAACCGGCAAAATACTGAAGCGCAACCTTCGCGACCCCTACTGGCAATAGAGCACTAGATACCGATGAGCAACCTTCTGACTAATGAATTGATGAGTACCGTTGGACGAACCAGCGAGCCTTATCGGGAATTGGTAACACGACGCGATATACGTAAGTACGCGATTGCCACAGATAGTCGACAGGCGAAGTATTTGTCTGGCGACGAGGCGCCACCAATGTTTCACGTACCGCTATTCTGGGATGTTGTACCATTGGATGAGCTAACGCCGGATGGGGTATCCATCGACAGTTTGCTGCCGACGTTTCCACTTAAAAAAGCGATGGCGGGCGGGCTTAAGATCGACTACTTGCGAGCTATTAAACCAGGCGACTGGTTAACCGCAACGCGCACCCTGAGCGCAATCTATGAGAAATCCGGACGATCCGGCGCACTGATATTTTACGAGGTGGTCATGAATATAATAGACGACGAGAACCGTTTAGTTATCCGTGAAAAAACTACTCGAATATTAAGGTAAAAACTGCATGTCGACTGCATACAAAAGAATTGAATTTGATCAGCTAACAGTGGGTGAAAGTTTGCCGGAAAGGCAGTTTACTCCAGACAATAAGCAGCTGTTTCTTTACAACGCAGTGTTGTGGAATGCCCATCGCATTCACTTTGATTACCCCTATGCGACCGAGGTAGAGGAATATCCTGGATTAGTTGTCGCGGGACCCCTTCTGGGTGACTGGATGCACCAATGTGTCGAGGAATGGCTAGGCTCTAGCGGACGCCTAACATCTATTGAATACTCCAACCGAAGCGCTTCCTATATCGGTGAGACACTCTCCTCGGGTGCGATTATTACGCAAATCAACCAGGATACCAGAGAGGTCACACTGGATGTTTTTATCAAAAATGAACGCGACGAAGTGATAGCGCCAGGCGTAGCTACAACGGAGTTAACATGAACTGTTTGGACTCGCTTATGGGCCTTAAGTAATGACCTCACTGCGCGGAAAAGTCGCCATTATAGGAGCGGCCGATACTGCGGTGGGTATTGTACCAAATGTGGGTGCTACGGATCTTTGCGTGAGTGCAGCGCTATCAGCAATGCGTGATGCCGGCGTTAAAAAGGATCAAATAGACGGCATAATAACCTGCGATTCGATGGCCGAGCCAATTATGTATCACGCCGAAGCAATCGCCGAGTATCTACAAATATTTCCACGGTACTGCATGTCTGTAGGCACCGGCGGCGGCACCACCTTTTCTATTATGCATCACGCCGCCTCAGCAATAGCCACCGGTATGGCCGATACTATTTTAATCGCCATGGCGGACAGCCTGCGCAGTGGTTTGACACGCGAGCAGGCGATGCTTATGCAATCATCCACGGGACATCCCCAATTCGAGCAACCCTATGGGCCAACGGTGCCGGCCTACTATGCGCTCGTCGGTCGGGCGCACGCGGCTAAATACGGCACCAGCCCCGAACACTTTGCCAGCGTCGCCGTCGCCTGTCGCAAGCACGCCGCGCTAAATCCGACAGCACAAATGCGCGATCCGATAACTATCGATGATGTGCTTTCATCGCGAATGATTGCAGACCCTCTGCACCTGCTCGACTGTTCATTGGTATCCGATGGCGGTTCGGCAATTATTATGACATCTGCAGAGCGCGCCAAAGATTTTGCCCAGCGGCCTGTCTATATGCTGGGTGTTGGCGAGGGACATGGTCACGAGCACATCAGCCAAGCGCAGAGCCTAACCACGTCAGCCGCGGTAGAATCAGGACAAAGAGCCTATAAAATGGCCGGTCTGACAGCCGCAGATATGGATTTCGCACAACTATATGATTGCTTCACGCCGACCGTAGTTATCGAACTCGAAGACCTCGGATTCTGTAGCAAGGGCGAGGGAGGCCCGTTTGCCGCCTCCGGTGCGATTGAACTCGGAGGGCAACTGCCTATCAATACCCATGGCGGGATGCTATCGCACTGCCACCCCGGCAACCCGGGATCTATGTTCGCGCTAACCGAGACCGTGTTCCAACTGCGCGGCAGTGTTCAACCCGAACGCCAAGTGAAAAATGCCGAAGTCGCCATGGTGCATGCACAGGGTGGTATTATGTCCAGTCACACCAGCCTAATTCTCGGTAGCGAGGCAAACTGACTGTGGGGAAAATACAACCACCAATTAATGCGATTAGTAAACCCTATTGGGATGGCTGCCAACAGGGCGTATTGCGCGTGCAACGCTGCGTCGCCTGTCGACACTTACAGCTGTATCCGAGAATTTTATGTACCCAATGTACCTCCACAGAACTAGACTGGGTAGCAGTGAGCGGCAAAGGAAAAATTGCCAGTTATACAGTGGTAACCCGCGCTATCTCCAAGGCCTATGCGGCGCCGTATGTTGTCGCACTGATCGACCTAGACGAGGGACCGCGTATGATGAGTACTATTATCGATAGCGATGGATCGGACGTAGCCGTTGGCATGGCGGTCAACGTGGCTTTTCAAGCTTGGTCGGAGACGGTTACAATGCCGGTATTTCATATAGATTAACGAGGGGAGGGCCACAAGTTGGAAACTAAGACAAGCCAGCGCCAAACGCATATTAATCCGCTAGCACCGACCGACTCCTTAGAGGC
Organism: Porticoccaceae bacterium; assembly: GCA_028822945.1. Lineage (GTDB taxonomy): Bacteria > Pseudomonadota > Gammaproteobacteria > Pseudomonadales > Porticoccaceae > TMED48. Next base: position 2,708 of record JAPKCN010000055.1, read on the forward strand.
AAAGCAACCAGACTGGAATCTGGGTACCGAATGCTACGGTAAACAGAGCTATTTTGACCCGCAATCAATCGCGTTGGAGTGGCAGAAACTCTGGTCAGAGAGCTGGTTGTTGGCAGGAGTCACCTCTGACTTACCCGAACTCGGCGATTATTTTCTTTTCGATATTCAGCACGAGTCGATTATCATTACGCGATCGAAAGAAGGTATTCAGGCATTTTATAATGTCTGCAGTCATCGCGGCGCCATGTTGGTCACCGAACCGAGAGGTAACCAAAAGGTTTTTGTCTGCCCGTTTCACCGCTGGACATTTCGTAATTCTGGGGATCTGGTGCGTATTACTGACGAAGACACCTTTGACCCGCGTGTCGTTGGCCATCGCCCTGGATTGACGAAGGTAGCGTGCGAAACCCACGCTGGACTAATATTTATTAGTATGGCGGATGAACCACCCGCATTAAAACAAGCGATTGGGCTTCCGGAAGGCTACCTCGAAGCTTATCGTATCGACAAAATGCAGGTCGTGCGGCACGTAAGTAGCGAGTGGGGTTCGAATTGGAAGGTGGGTGTCGAAGCGTTTTACGAAAGTTACCACCTGCATGCCGTTCACCCAGAGACCAGCGGCATGATGGGCGATTTAAACGTGCAGTACGACCTCTACCCATCCGGCGCTAGTCGTATGATTGTGCCGCTAGGACAACCTAGTCCGCGCCTCTATGATCAAACTACCGTAAATGAAGGACTGCAGTTTTTACTCGGTGAAGCTGGTATTGATCCAAGCGAGTTTAAAGGTGATGCCAGTGAGGTGCGCGGCGCAATCCAACAGGCGAAAAGGCTGCGGGCAGCGCGCGAGGGCCTAGATTACTCAGACTTTGTAGATGGTCAACTATCGGATAGCTGGGCCACTGGGATCTTTCCAAATGTACAAATAGGCTGCCACCCCGAGGCGCTCTTTCTGATGCGCTTTATGCCCCATGTTAGCGACCCCCAGCGTTTTTATTACGACACGATGACGCTGATCATGCCGACCGGTGACCCCGACGCGAGCGCGCCGCAATGGATGGGATTGCCTGAGGGCACCGATATCAGCGGCAAAACCCGCCCAGCCACAGAAAATTACTCCCTTAAAGAAGACGCCAATCTGGGGCTGGTGCTGAGTCAAGATGCTGCGTTTCTGCCTCGCGTGCAGCAGGGCATGCGCTCAAAAGGCTTCGTCGGACAGCTCTGGGGCGAGCAAGAACAGCGTCTAAGACACTTCCACGTCGAATTAGAGCGTCGCCTCACTCTTGACTAAAAAGCTATCGAGAGTCGCAACTAAAACTTACCATCGCATCGGTATGTGCCATCTATGAATGTTCTTTGGTATTAACCTAAGCGATAAACGGCGCGCGTCTCATTCCCCGATAGTGGCATTTATGACAGTAAAAGGGGCTCCTCGGTCGCCAAAGGAGCCGGTTAGGTAGTCTTTAGTGTTTTAGCTAGAGCAATTCGCGTATCTCACTGCGATATCTTTATAGCCAACACTTAGTGAATCACGGAAAAATGGGCGAGCGGGCTATCGGAAGAGCTATGACGCACTCGGCGGCCCGCCCATTGCGGTATCAATAATCCATTGATTAAACTGTGAAAATTCAGATTCGAATGGCTGGGTAATCATATAAAGGAAAGGCGCATAAAGGGCCGCCGCGATAGCAAATATTTGGAATTGCACCATATCAGAATCTCTGTTCCAGACCTGCTCATAACCTGCGTACCCACTCGCCGAGAGCAATAGTAAAGTAACCGATATTAAATACACATAATAGTGTTGGTGAAAAAATTGGCCCACCCGATGAGGTATAATTAGTACGACCACCAATAGCGGGTAAAATATTATCAGTATAATCCTCAGCAGCCATTGCATCGCGGATCGACCCCTTATTCAATTGTACTAAATTAAACCAGATATATTTAAATATGCAATAACAATCACCTCAAGAGCTTTCTAAAAGCCGCCTGAACCGAAAAGTAGTTGTTTAAACACCCAACCAAAAATGTATCAATATCCTCGAGGGGACTTTTTGCGCGACCCTCTGCGCTCTAACCGGGCCTGCTCCCGAGCAGCCTTCTCAGCCTGGAGAATTACCAAGTCGGCCAGTTCCGACTCGATCATTGCCGGCGTTTCAAAACTGACGGCACCCAGCGTACCGGCCCGTAATTCATTTACAAAAATTGTCGAAACACGCTCCAAATCTACCCGTCCTCGCGCCCGCAAACAACCTCTTTGCGCACCTACTGCCTCGAGAAAATCAATTTCTGTGGTCGGCAGACAATCAAATTGAAATCGTTGGATAAGTAACCGCGGATAGTGAGTGAGTAAGTAATCCGCAGCAAAAAAAGCTATTTCCTCGTAAGTCGTAGCAGTATTTTTAATCGCGCCAGTCGTCGCCAAGCGGTAACTACTTGGTTCATTCTGTACCTTTGGCCAAAGAATTCCGGGGGTATCAAGCAACATAATGCCATTGCGTAGGTTGATGCGCTGCTGACCCTTAGTAACCGCAGGCTCGTCGCCAGTGCGCGTTATGTGCTTTCCTGCGAGACTATTTATAAGCGTCGACTTACCCACATTGGGAATACCCAACACCATAACCAGGCTATTAACGCCATCTTTTTTAGGCGCCAATTTACGACATAAATCAACGATTTGTTCACTGCGATCCTCAGTTTTAAGATCCACAGCGAGGGTTTTTGTCTGCCTCTGCTGTTCAAATTCGTCCTGCCACAATCGCGTCGTCGCCGAATCTGCCAGGTCTACTTTAGTAAAAATTTTTATCTTTGGTTTTCCGGCACTCAACGATTCAATAACCGGATTTGAGCTACTGTAAGGTATTCGAGCGTCTAATACTTCGATCACTAGATTAACCCGCGGCAACACCTCAGCCATCTCTTTGCTGGCCTTGTGCATGTGTCCTGGATACCACTGAATTGCCATACAAACTCGCTATAACCATCGCTCATTGCGTGCCGGTAAGCGACACCTTTTAACATCGAGTGGGTCACTACTCCGTTAACTACCCATCTAATCTCCTTTACGAAACGGAGTGCCACAGTTTAAACCATAGTCCACTCAATCCGCCTCAATTATCCCTGTATCGCTACACCAACACTTTAAACTATCGCGGTCATACAACACGCATTCTCAAAAGAGCATTCACATAACGACTTAAAAATGTCAGTATTATTACATACTCAATTTATAAAAATAGTCTAATGACCAATCTAAACGCCTATAAACAGATTCGATTAGTAACAGAATCTCAGCTATATTAGGTTTTAGAAAATGACAAAATTTTAATTTAGTCAGTCAATCAGCATAAAAGCAGATAGCTTTTCGAGAGTCTAAATAGATGACAACCAAAACCGTTTTAATAACTGGCGCCGCAATAGGTATCGGTCGTGCGACCGCGCTAAAACTTACCGGCCAAGGATATCATGTGCTCGTGACCGATATTTTATCAGCCGAGGGCCGAGCGGTGGTCGAGATCGTTTAGCAGCGCGGGGGTCTTGCCGACTATCACTACCTGGACGTCAGAGATACCAAAAATGTGGATGGTGTCTGCAGCGAAGTAGCGCGCAAATTTGGCAGTTTGAGTGCGGTCGTCAACAACGCTGGGATAGCCCATAAACAACCCTTGCAAAGCTTGACCGACGAACAATGGGATTTGACCCTAGATATAGATTTAAAGGGCATGATGCGCGTAACGAGAGCGGCCATGGCTTTACTCGAAAAAAACGGCAGCGGCGCAGTCATATGTCGATTGCCGGCGCCAATGTCGGGTGGGTCGAGCACATACCCTACGCCGCTGCTAAGGGCGGCGTCTCCGGACTAGTCAAAGGACTAGCTATAGAATTAGCCGTCAAAAATATCCGCGTTAATGGCATAGCGCCAGGGCTTATTCGGACGGCGCAGTCCTTAGATACCGAGCACTCGGTCGGCGCCGAAGGTCTCGAGGCAATGACGCCTAGCGTTCCGCTGGGGCGAATCGGTTGTCCAGAGGACATTGCCAATGTGATTGCCTTTTTAGCGTCATCCGATGCCGCTTATGTCACAGGGCAGATCATAACTGTCGACGGCGGACTCACCGTAGCACTATGACGCCGGCGCAATTTATAACCGCGCGCCAACTAATACTTTTCGACGATTCTCATGAAATTGTCCCACCGCCTGTTGCTGATTCATCGAGGATGCAAGCGTTGGCGCCAAACATGCACAAAAGAGGACGGTAAAATAGTTAATGAGAATAGCGCTATCGACCGATAGCCAAGCTCTTCAATATCTCGGTGGACAATTGCACGCTGGCATATTTGGCTGCCAAATCAAACAAGTTGGCTCGATGTGCGCTTTGATTTCTATCGCCTACCGCATCCTCGGCGACAATCACCTGGTAGTTGTACTGTAGAGCATCAACGGCAGACGCGCGCACACAACCACTCGTCGTTAACCCAGTAACCACCACCGAATTGACCCCTTGATCGCGCAATTGCGCATCTAAATCGGTCTCAAAGAAAGCACTCGGCCAGCACTTTTCAATCAACATTTCTGAGGGACGGCGCTGCAAACGTGCATCGATGGCCACCCACACCGAGTTCGGTGTCAATAGATTGAGGTCGGGCACTTTGCGTCGAAACACATTGGCGCGAAATGCGTCTCGATAAATGACCGTCGTGAAAAAAATCGGTAATTCGGCAGCACGAAATCCATTTATCAAATTCTGATTGGCCTCCACGACGGATGGACAATCCACCCCCAGAGGGCATTCAGAACTCGTAAATCCGTTCATCATATCGACCACTAGAAGTGCTGGGCAAGTTCCAAGACCGAGATTTTCAACTACTAAATTTTTCTCTTGCATAGATCAATACTCCGTTGCTGAGGGGATATGCGCTAAAATCCATCACCCCGTCACGACGAGCACAACTTACGCCCCGAACACAGACAGAACGCGATTATCCCTGGTGTGGTTGCTTATTGATCTCGGGCCATGCCGGGTTCTCTTGCAGTTGGTTAACTAACCAGCTTTTGGCACGACCCCCTTTTGTAGAGCCGGTTAATTGGCAGGCCAGATCAGACGCAATCATCAATTTAGCGAGATCGATACCTGTTTCAAAGCCCATCTGCGCAAGCATCATGGCAACATCATCTGTCGCGACATTACCCGACGCACCCGGTGCGAAAGGGCAACCGCCAAGACCCGCTATAGAGCTGTCGAATCGCCTAATGCCCGACTCTAATGCTGCGTGAACATTCGCCAGGCCCATAGCGCGGGTATCATGAAAATGACAGCCGAGACTATCCGCTACGTGCCTGTCCACCAAACTAGCCGTCAACGCGCGCACTTGCTGGGGATGCGCCGCGCCAATGGTGTCGGCTAGCACCACCTGGTAAGCACCTGCGGCAATAAACTGATCGACTAATGATTGGCTAACACTAGGGTCTATAGCACCTTCAAAGGGGCATTCAAACACTACCGCAATAGTCGCTATAACCTGTATGCCATCGCCCACTGCTTCATCGAGAATCTGCAATGTCACCCGATTCGCCTCGACCATGGTCATACCGACATTTTTCTGCGCCATCGAATCACTGGCGTAAAGCACCATAACAACCCGCGATAGACCCGCGCTGCGAGCCAAATGATAACCTTTGAGATTTGGAATGAGTGCGACGTTGGGTGTTGTATAGTGATTATCTGCCTGTAACTGGCGCACCACCAGATCGGTACCAGCCATCGCCGGCACCGCCTTGGGCGATACAAAACTGCCGACTTCTATCTGCCCCACACCGGCATCCGCGAGTGCACCAATCAGTTGCACTCGCTGCTCAACCGACAATATTCTGCTCTGATTTTGCAGACCATCACGGGGCCCAACATCGGTTATAAAAACCTGTTCATTGGTCATATTAAGAGCCCTCCCAAAGCGTTATTTTTCATATTTACAAAATAAGATCGACGGTCTAGTGTCGCTAAACGCAAAGTACCTCAGTAACCTCGAAAAGCCAACAAACTGGGCGTACGATACTAGCATTGTATTCTTCAACAACGGTACATACTGGTTTGGCCTAACGCACTAAATAGTCTACTAACATCTTATTCAACAACTCTGCAGGGCTTTATACCAGAGGGTTTTGACCGCTCATATAGACGTATACCTCTTGAAACTTATCGCCACGTACACGCCAAAAGTTAGTATTATAAAGTAACGTAGTATTACCTTCATGATCCTCTAATTCTGCAGTAAAACATGTGCTTATGCGGCCATTCTTAGCATCTACTGTAGAGACAAAGTCGCGATGAATAATGGTTTTGTAGCTGGCCATAAAATCAATAAACATTCTGCGAATACTATCTTTGCCATCGTGCACAACGAAAACATTTTGTACCGTTAGCATGGCATTTTCATGAAAGCAGTCGAGAACCGCATCTAAGTTTTTCGCGTCGACGTTGGCGAAGTATTTTTCCAGCGCTAAATCGATAAGTCCTTGCCGCGCCAGTGAAGATTGATATTGCATATGTGACCCCCTGAGTCGCTGATGCTTTAGTAAGCCTAATAACTGAGCCTGTCTAAAGAGACAAACTGCATTTACCGGAGTAAGTTGTCGCCACTCATATACACGAAAACCTGCGAGAATTTTCCGTCCTTGAGATAAAATCGATTACAGTTTTCATAGCGCAGTTGATCACCGACATGCGGTGTGATCTCGACCGAAAACTGCGAGCAAATCGCCTCGGACTGAGTATCGGTCGTGTGCACAAAATTACCGTGCCAAATCTGCGAAAAACCTTCGAAAAGACCGTTAAACATCGTTTTAATACCCTCGTCCCTACCTTTATGAACTGTCATAGACGTGACCTCAGTAAGCACCGCATCGGGATGAAAGCATTCGAGAATTTGATCCATTGCGTAGTTGTCTACACCATGAAAGTAGCGTTTAGTGACAATATCAATATAGTACTCGTATGCTAGGTTACTCATCGGACCCCCTAGGGCAATGCCCCTCGTTTGATTATTTATTTCGCGACAAGACAAGCTCATCATTCGGTTGCTGCGGCGCAGGAAACGCCCGCTCGCTATGCGTAAGGCCAGTTTCGAGGAACATCTCACAAATCTTATAAGCAATTAATCCAGGGTTAATCACCGGTACCGGCAAAGCCTGCTGCAGAAACGCATGCGACTGATGCATAGTCGTCGAGCCGAGTACGATTACATCGGCCTTGTCTTCTTCGATAGCTTTGAGCGCCTCGGCTTCCAATTTTTGAAAAATGATTTCCTCTTTCCCAGCAAGTAACTCCGCGAGATCGGGACGGGTATCGATAGAGCGCATCGAGGCACAGCGCGCCTCGAGCTTGTACTCTGATAACACCTTGCGATAGAGATGAAACCACTCATCCCACATGGTGATAATACTAAATTTATGCCCCAACATACAGGCAACGTGAAAGGCTGCTTGGCCAGGACCTAAAACGGGAATACTCAACCGAGAGCGCAGTGCATACATCCCAGAGTCACTCACAGTATCAATACATTCTGCATCATAGCCCTCTTCCTGAGCTTTGAGGCCAGCCTCG
>JAPKCN010000241.1 GCA_028822945.1 Porticoccaceae bacterium
GTTAAAAGCTTACAGACCTCAAAAATCAGCATTGTGCAGCTATCGCTCAGTAAAAAGCTAGCCACTTCACTTCTATGTCGGCGCGGTGCTCGCGGCCATAAGCGACGATTCCTAGACTGCGGATGAATGATCCCCGCAATTTGCCTGGCAACCCGCGGCTCGATGGAGCAAAGCTATTAAAAGGTAAGTTTACATCTCGCCACTGTGAGGTCGCATCAAACGTAGTCCGATAGTGATGCCAAGGCACTCGCGCATCTCGCGTACGTGCATGAATAAAATATGCCTGATCGTTGCCGCGCACTCGCAACACGATACCTCGGGCATTTTTCGGCACCTGAATATTGCGACGGAACTGAATAAATCCACCATTATTCGCGGTACTTACCGTTCCGGTCATGTGCGCGACAATATCACCATCGCTAAGCTCAAAGGTTAGTTTTCCAGTCGATACACCTCCCATAACGCGGTCACTAATAAAGCGCCATCGCTGCTCGGGTTGACCGCTAAAATTATCTTCCAAAAGTATTTCCTGAGCGTCGATCGATGGCGCCAATAAAAACACTAGCGCACTTCCAGCAAGCACACGCTGGGTAAAGAATTTCAAAAAATACATAAATCTCCCGTTTTTGATACCATCTAAAATTTGTACTGAGTTGGGCAATAGGCCCGTAGGACACCGCTCGGACGCAAAGCGTTATGCTTGGTTTTTCTGTTTGTCACCCGCTTTCGCCAATTTTCAAACGATCGGCGCTTTAAATTTCGGCGCATAAAGGCTATCACCGCCTTTTCATCGAGCTGAAAAAGTCGTTCAATCGCCTCAAAGGGCGTGCGATCCTCCCAAGCCATTTCGATAATCCGAGATGACTCATCGCTATTAAAGTCCCGATTGGTCAATTTATGCTGTCCTACAAAATCCCGCCGCAACAAATAGTTTTTGCCAGTCGCGCTCACTGACTATTTAAATGAATACCGCTCGACCGAGCATTATCATGACACTGCTATAAATGTCGACGCGGTGATATTATTATCAAATTACGGATTAAAATCTTTTATAGTTCAGTCAGACACTGTGCGCGCATGCCGCGGATCGGCTTACTATAAAAAGTAGGGAGCCGAGCTACTTTTTAACCTACTAATCGCGGTTTTTCCAGCACTCTGCATACTCTTATTCCGGCCACACTGAAGACCTGAACCCCACGACGCCTAAAGACAACTTAGAAACCCTCATTACGTTAGAATGATGTGCATCTTTCCGGTCACCTTTGTGCCAAGCATCAGAAATATAACTTTTACTATAAGCGCCATATTTTATACTGATGGCGAAATAGTGTGTTGACAGCTCATCAATATTGTCACCATTAATTTTCGACCAGTTTAGATACAACGTATGAACATACAAACTGCTCGGCGCCGAGGGTTAAATTTGAACATGAGAAATCCGCTATTTCGAGCTAACCGGTCTCTATCGGCATAGCTTACCGTCCAACAGGCCACAACATAGTGATAACATTGTTTCTTTAAAACTATTCAAATCACATTATCGACTTATGAAAAAGGCATGCTAAATTTATGGGATTAAAGTATTTTGACAAAACCGTAGCAATTGAAACTATTATCGCCGCACTCAGACACGATGGGGCGGTTGTAATTAACGAACTTGCCGAACCGAAGCTTGTCGATGCGATAGCAGCAGAGTTACAACCTAAATTTGAAGAAGCTGCTCTGGTCAAGAAAAGCGCCTTTGACGGCTCAAAAACTAACCGCTACAACTGCGTATTACGCGGCGCACCCAGCGCCGCAGAGCTGGTTGAACATGACATGTTAATTGCACTAGCTAATGAGATTTTGCTGCCTCACTGCGCCACTTATCAAGTAGGCAGCATGACGGCCATTCAGATACTGCCAGGAGAATCGGGGCAGGCATTACACCGCGATGATTCTCTTTACCCTATCGAAATAGCGGGCATGGAACTGCAATTGGGTGTCATGTGGGCACTGAATGATTTCACAGCAGAAAATGGCGCGACGCGGGTGATTCCCGAATCACATCGGTTTCTCCGCTCCTGGCATTTACCCGATCTTTCAGGCTGGGAAGCAGGGATAATGCCTAAGGGGTCAGCCCTGTTTTATATGGGCGCCACTTGGCACGGTGGTGGCGCAAATACTAGTAATGGCCCCCGTGCGGGGCTGATCAATACCTACTCGCTGGGTTGGCTGCGACAGGAATCGAACCAGTATTTTGAAACCCCACCTCAGATCGCCGAAAACTTTAGCCCGCGCTTACGCGCACTATTAGGCTATACGCCACATGGCTCTGGCGACGATAAAATTGGTACTTTTGACGGCGAGTGTTCCGCATGGGTCGAGACACCGCCGCAAGAGGCCTGGAGAGATGAGCGGGGCCAAGTGGCTGTGGCAACCGACAGCGAGGGCTCAAGTCAATGAGGATTGATTGCTCGCGCTTCAACGGTAAGCTATTCATAAGCAACTAACTTACCGACAACATGAGTAGTTGACGCGTAAGAATGCGGGTTTTATCGGCATAAACTGACGCGGCGATGCTTACTAGGCATCTCTCGCCTTGATATGTAAAGCGATAGTAATTGACAGACTTTTACCACTCAGAATACGCATGAACAAAACGCCGATAAGCTGTAAACCTGCGCTTTGAGTAATTAGTAAGCCAACGATGACATAAGAGTAATCGGTTTATTGTGATAAAATCCTGGGTTTTACCATTAACCTCATTGAAGCATGATGCCTACCGTT
>JAPKCN010000242.1 GCA_028822945.1 Porticoccaceae bacterium
GCACGACAATACAGCGGTCGGAACGGCCACAAGCAAGACAATCACAAAGGCCTGCTGCATAAATACAAAAGTAAACGGTTCCCGAATCAGATCTAGCCAACTCGACAGATTCATAGGTTCACTCCGACCGGCTCTGCTGGGTTACCAGTAGCGGGCAGAGGTCATAGGCCAAATCTATATTCTTGCGGATACTCGCCCGGTGCTGCGCAGCGAAATAACCATGCTTGGGTGCTAGAAAAAAAGGTCAATATGAAGATAATTGCTTGCAATACGACAATAATCCCACCGGTCGCGCCATCGATAAAAAAGCTCAGATAAGCACCTATAAGCGAGGTGCCAGTACCGATCGCCATGCTCAATAAGATGACTCGCCCAAACCGATCGGCTAACAAATAAGCTGTTGCACCCGGGGTCACCACCATGGCAATAACTAAGAAGGCACCCACAGTTTGAAGTGCCGCGACCGTCGAAGCGCTGAGTAAAGCGAAGAACACGATTTTTAAATAATGCGGATTTAAACCAATACTGCGGGCGTGATTTTCATCAAAAAATACCACCAGCAAGTCCCGCCACTTGGCCGCTAGTACTACCAGTGAAACAACGCTAATAATCAACAACTGTAAAGAATCTGCCGGTGTGATTGCCAAGATATTACCCAATACAATAGTCTGGATGTTCACCGAAGCGGGCGAGAGCGATACCATGAACAGCCCGAGACCAAAAAACGAGCTGAAAATTAAACCGATAATGGCATCCTCTTTTAATTTCGAACGTCGACTTAAAAATAACATGGTGCTTGCCGCTAGGCCCCCAGCGAAAAAAGCGCCCAGAGCAAACGGCAAACCGAGCATGTAGGCGCCTGCAACCCCAGGGACAATTGAGTGGGACAAAGCATCACCAATCAATGACCAACCCTTAAGCATCAGGTAAGCACTTAAAAACCCGCAGACGCCGCCTACAAGTGCGCTAATAACCATGGCGTTAACCATGTAGCGATATTCAAATGGCGTCAACCAGTCCATTACTCAGCCTGCTCTGCCAGTGTTTGGGTGGAGGGGTAATCGTCCCCATAGAGGACCACTGGGCGCTCGTCGTCGGACAGAACTGTGACCTGACGTCGATCGTCATCGTCGTGAAGTTGTTTGCCCGTGAGAACAAAACGCCTGAGTACGCCGCCAAACGCGCGTTGCAAATTTTCCTGAGTAAACACCTCGCGAGTCTCGCCCGATGCTAGCACCGTTCGGTCGATCAATACTGCGCGGTCGCAAAATTCTGGGACACTGCCCAAATTGTGCGTCGATACGAGTATCACCTTGCCCTCGTCGCGCAGATCGCGCAACAGTGACATAATCTGCTCCTCGGTCTGCACATCCACGCCCGTGAACGGTTCGTCAAGCAGCACCACCGCACTCTCCTGAGCCAAGGCGCGTGCTAAGAAAACCCGTTTTTTTTGGCCGCCTGACAACTCGCCAATCTGTCGATAGCGCAGTTCGGCAAGGCCCACACGCTCAAGCGCAATAGTCACCTTTTCGCGATCGGTCTCGCGCGCCATACGCAGCATGTTCATATGGCCGTAGCGACCCATCATCACTACATCCTCGACAAGCACCGGGAAATCCCAGTCGATTTCCTCGGACTGCGGCACATAGGCAACCTGATTAGTTTTTAACGCTCGGGGCACGGACATACCAAGGATTTCTACCGACCCCTTGGCAAGCTTCACAAAACCCATAATAGATTTGAACAGCGTCGACTTGCCGCTGCCATTGACCCCGACCAGCGCTGTGATCGATCCAGTAGGCAAAGAAAAACTGGCATTGTGTAGAGCGGTATGACCGTTCTTATAGGTCACAGTAATGTCTTTGATCGCTAATCCAATCATTGTTGAAGCCCCGATGCGATGGTACTCAGCGTGGTCGTCAATAGGTCGATATAGGTCGGCACCGGGCCATCATCTGCGCTTAGCGAATCCACATAGAGCACTCCCGCATAGCGCGCGCCGGTCTCTCGAGCCACCTGCTGTGCGGGTTTAGCCGATACCGTGCTCTCGCTGAATATTGCATCAATTTTATACTTGCGCACGCTGTCTATGACATTGCGTACCTGTTGCGGCGTGCCCTGTCCATCGGCGTTGATAGGCCAAAGGTAGAGCTCTTTGAGGTCGTAGTCGCGCGCCAGATAACTAAACGCGCCCTCGCTTGTAACCAACCAACGACGCTCCTTGGCAATACTCGCTATCTGCGCTCGGAACGGCTCCACCGCCGACAAAACCTCACCGATATAGCGCGCGGCATTTGCATTATAAGTATCGGCATTTGCATTGTCATAAAGCACCAGAGCGCGGCGGATATTGTCGATATAAATCAGCGCATTGGGGGCCGACATCCAAGCATGCGGGTTGGGCTTACCCGAGTATGGCCCCTGAGCGATACCCATCGGCTCAATACTGTCAGTCACCACTACCCGCGGGAGCCCGCGTAAATTTTGAAAGAATTTATCGAACCATAACTCTAAGTTTAAACCGTTGTACAAAATTAGATCGGCACCCTGAGCACGACGGATATCACCAGGCGTAGTCTGATAATTATGAATTTCCGCATCGGGTTTAGTGATCGACTCAACGACTGCTGCGTCACCCGCCACATTGCGCGCCATATCGGCAATCACTGTAAAGGTAGTCACAATTTTAAATTTTTTCGGGGTTCCCGCAAAACAACGTCGCCGCAGAGCACAAAAAGGCATAAACCAATCCGAACCCAATGA
>JAPKCN010000243.1 GCA_028822945.1 Porticoccaceae bacterium
CAAAGCTTGACTGAGGATATTAATTCTGGACATTATAAAGCACTCACAACCAGTGTCTCGGTGGTGCCATGGCGACCTCTGAGCGAACACTTTGATAATTTGCTGCCGACAGATAGTCCTGAGTTAGACGACGTTGGTTATGATTTTCCACAAATTAGTGAAACTCTGTGTAGTGACATGTTCCGGTTCACGCTGGAACCTAAAGACAGTCAACCGAATATCTCATTGGTGGGTCAACAACAATCTAAACTGTTAGAAGATATTCGGGATTCTATAAAAGGCCTTCGGCCGATTTTGATAGCATCCATTGCACTGCTTGCGGTACTTTCAGTGGTGATTTTCCAAAAATAGCTGGCGAAGCTAATCTGGTGGTGGCAACGTTATGCTCGCTCGCGCTGGTTTTGATTAGAGTTAGATAGTTTAGCAATGCGCTGCAAAGCGCTAGTGCCCGTCGGTCTCATCTGCGATTGCCTACTTGTTTCTAACAGCAATTGCTCTGTGCAGCCGAGTATAAAAAGTTGCTTAAATAAGCGTTTAATCTCCTTTTTGCTATCTTCCTCTAGGCAGCCGGCTTCGCCATATCGCCACTCGAAACAGGTAGAGCCTGACTCGGCATCGATAATCTTAAGTTGTGGCAGCGATTTAACCATTTTTGCCTTAATAAAGTAGCCCATAAATTTGATCTCCTTGCTAATTGATCGTCCTTTTTGCAAAGCTTTTAGTTTCACTGTGCGACGCTGTAACGTCGCGTTCGTAGACAGCTAAATTCAATGTGTTAGCTATACCGACAATATGCGTCCAGTTCAACCGCAGCGAGATGTCTCCCATGATAAAATGCACCATCTCACACCCCTCGCACTTCCATAGTTCGCAATAAGGTGAAACAGCCAGTGGCTTGGGTTTCTCTTGATGATCTTTGTGTGACGGCATGATTTTTTTATCCCTCTGAGGTCTTTCGATAATGATAATCATTATCGTTACTAAGGGCAAATCTTTTTATCTTGGGTCGATTTTGCATAGCATCGGTCTTGTTGTCTGATTTATCCGTACGTACTATGTTTAATTAAGCTATGGATAACTGACACACAGGGGAATAAATTTGGCGCATCTGCTTATTACTAAAAAAATAGTTCCGGCGTGGCTAAGTATCTTGGCTATTTTAATGTTCATTGCGGGGTGTTCGAGGTTCGAATCGCCCCCCCGATATGATGACGCCTTGCAGGTTGCGACCTCGAGTGGGATCGCGCAGGGAAGACTGCGGGATACGGGTGCAGTATATGTGACCGAATGGTTAGATATTCCTTATGCCGCACCACCGGTTGCGGAACTTCGCTGGCGCGCTCCGCGGCCAGTGGCAACATCTGACGGATTAATAGTTGGGTCAAAGGACACTGCATGCGTCCAAGAGGCCAGCAACTACGGCGGCGTTGCCGGTGATGGTATGGTCGGAAGCGAGGATTGTTTATACTTGGATATTCGCGCACCAAAAGAACCGACATCTAAACGCCGTCCCGTCATGTTTTGGATTCACGGTGGCGGCAATGTTTCTGGCGTTAAAGATTACTATGACTTCTCGCGCCTGGTAGCCTCTCAGGATGTGATTGTGGTGACCGTTAACTATCGTCTAGGGCCGTTGGGCTGGTTTACTCATCCGGCAATTCAGGGACTCCAAGAGGGTTTAGATAAGACTTCAAATTTCGGCACGCTAGACATCATAGAGGCACTGCGGTGGGTGCAAAACAATATCTCACGTTTTGGCGGCGACCCAAAAAATGTAACAATTTTTGGTGAATCGGCGGGAGGACACAATGTTTTGGCATTGTTGGCATCGCCTTTGAGCGACGGCCTTTTTCATCGCGCGATTACCCAATCGGGCTATCTTACGAGCGCGTCTTTGACTAGCGCCTTGAATCGCGATGGCAGCGATCTGATGATTCTGCGCGGCGCTTGGCAGATGGTCGATGAGCTGCTCGCTGGGGACGAAACACTCACAGAACCTAAACCGCAATCTGCTTGGCAATTGCCGATGCTTCGTAACAAACTTCTGTCTGTGGGGGCTCGCGATTTTTTTCAACTTTATACCAAGAATAATGAGCGCAATTATATACCGCTGACAACCGCTGATGGTTTGGTTATTCCCCTCGAGGGACTGCGCTCTGCACTTGGGAATTCTGCCTATGCTAAGCACGTTCCTGTAATTGCCGGTAGCAACCGAGATGAATTGACCTTGTGGCTTGGATTGCACCGTTATTTCATGTCGACATCTTATCCCTTTACGCGTTTTTTGCCGCCGATTGTGAAAGTGAAAGACCCTGAACTTTATCGATTTTGGGTAGAGACACGCTCGCATGCTTGGAAGTTGCGGGGTGTCGACGACGCGCTAGATGCACTCGACTTGGCAGGGTACAAAGATTTATTCGCCTATCGCTTTGATTGGGACGATCAAAAGGCCTCTTTATTTGCTGATTTCCCGACCTTTATGGGAGCGGCTCATGGCGTCGATATTGCATTTCTCACGGGTGACTATAAATTTGGTCCAATCAGTGGCTATATCTACCCACCGGGCGAAGAGCGCGATCAAATGCAGCAAACCATGATGTCGGCATGGAGCGATTTTGCGCGGTCAGCTGATCCGAGTGTTCGGTTAGCACATCGCTGGTTGAGATACACCCGCGACGACCGATACTTTTTGCGTTTGGACAAAGACCAAG
>JAPKCN010000244.1 GCA_028822945.1 Porticoccaceae bacterium
CAGAGCAGAGCAACCTTCAAATATGACGCGCGGTAAGCTATTGTCTCTTATGCTCTAACACCTATTTAAGTGACTATCTGGTGGACTAATTCGTATCGAGGTAAGCACTGCTTGGTCTAAGCTAGTTCGATGCAATGCGCGAATTCAACTGAAGTCTTTGTCAACAAGCAAAGGGGTTTTGCTGACGTCAACCAGATTGAGGAAATTGTTTTTACAGTACAGCATTTCCAACTTTGGCGTGTGGGATATATCTAACTCTACTAGCTTATTACTGCGACAACTGAGCTTTTGCAGTTTTGCTAGTCCAGACAGATTTAGTTGGCTTAACCGATTTGCGTAACAACACAATGTGATCAGCTGTTTGTTCTGTGACACATCGAGATCGCTAAGTTGGTTCCAATCGCAAAACAGTTTGCTGAGTGATCGGGTATAAGTGAGATCGAGAACTTTAAGCTGGTTCTTGTAACAAAAAATCCAACTTAGTTTAGGGGTTGGCGAGAAGTCGAGTTGGCTAATTTTATTACCACCACAATGGAGTAGTTCGAGGTCCGGCGCGGCCGACAAGTCCAAACTAATCAGTTGATTATTGTAACAGTAAAGACGCTTTAGAGCCGAGTTGTATGACAGGTCAAGGGTGCTGAGAGTGTTGTTGGAGCAGTCGAGCACTTCTAAATTGGGGTATATAGATAGATCTAATTCGGTAAGTTTGCAACGACTGAGATCCAACTCGCGAACCGATATGTCGCTCAGGTCAGATGGCTGAGTCTGCGGGTTCTCCGGCCAGTCGCCAGCGTCTATCAAAGACGGTGGCACAAAATGGCCAGAGTCGGTTTTAACCAGTGTTAGTTTTGATTCACCTTGCATAGAGCCGCCCCAGATTTAGCATGTTGAGTCATGTAATCGGAATTTTAGATTAAAACACAAGCCCATTCAGTCTGCAAAATACGCAATGCATCAGGGCGGATAGCGATTATTTTTGGAACGTATAGAGATCGCCATTAGGCAATAATTGTGTCAGCTCATCGAGTGTTCGATAATATTATTTGTGCAATTCTTCAGTATTTTATGCGGTCAAAAGAACCTGTTCGCGGTGAATACAGGAGATTGCGTTGTATAAGGCTCACCTGTAGCCGTGAAGAGCTAAACAGATGCCTTCAAAATAGCCCTCGTATCTGTATACTAATTCCCGGGTAACAACTGAGCGCCGCGCGTTATGCAACAGGATCTTCAAGACCTTATCGACAAAAATGCCCAATTAGTTTTACATCCAGCGTCTTCGGTGAGTGCCCTACTCGAATCTGGCCCAGATATGATTGTGTCGGCCGACGGTTGCTATATAGAGGATGCGCATGGCAATCGATTACTCGATGCGGTTGGCGGACTGTGGTGCGTAAATGTTGGCTACGGTCGCAGCGAACTCGCGCGGGCCATGCAGCAGACGGCGGAAAAGCTAGCTTATTATCATACCTTTTCAAATGCTTCTAATCCGTGGCAAGTGCAATTGGCGGAGCGCCTTCTCGAACATGCCCCAGCGGGTCTGGGTAAGGTGTTCTATGGAAGTGGCGGCAGTGACGCCAACGATACATTAATCAAAATTGCTTGGCACTACCATACATTGTGTGGCAATTCGGGCAAGACCAAGGTTATCGCGCGGGAGCAGGGTTATCATGGCACCTCTATTAGCACTGCCAGCCTCACTGGACTTAGCGGCTTCCACAAGGGGTTTCCACTACCTCAAGACTTTGTTTTGAGAGTGGAGTGTCCGCATTACTATACTCGCGGGCGAGTAGACGAAACCGAGGAAGCCTTTTGCACTCGCTTAATTGACGAGGTGGCAACTCTGATCGCTAATGAGGGCGCGGATACTATTGCAGCGTTTTTTGCCGAGCCAATTATGGGCGCAGGCGGCGTCATTGAACCTCCAGAGGGCTATTACCCGCGGCTCAACAAACTGCTCAAAAAGCATGATATTTTTTTGGTCGCCGACGAAGTTGTGTGTGGGTATGGCCGGCTGGGCACTTGGTTTGGCTCCGAACAATTGGGCTTGGAACCGGACATGATCAGTACGGCAAAGGGTTTAACCAGCGGTTATTTTCCGATGTCAGCGGCGATGATTAGCGATACTATCTGGGATGTATTGAAGCAGGGTTCGGAGCAATTGGGCGCATTTTCTCACGGTTATACCTATGGCGGTCACCCGGTTGGCTGTGCGGTAGCGCTAGTGAATCTGGATATTATAGAGCGGGAGGGGCTGGTGCAGCGCGCCGCCGAATCGGGCGAGTACTTGCATGCGCAGCTGCGCCGACATCTGGCTGGGCATCCTAATGTGGGCGAAATACGTGGCCGAGGTTTAATTGCGGGTGTGCAGTTGGTTGAGGACAAAGCACAGCGGCAAGTACCAGACCCGGCCGCTAAATGGCCATTGCGCGTTGCTAAGGTAACTCGTCAGCACGGTGTGGTGGTGCGCCCGTTACTTGGGGTAGGCACATTAGCAATGTCGCCGCCATTAACCATAAGCAAGCCACAAATCGATGTTTTAGTTGCGGCTCTAGGGAGAGGTATTGACAGCTTGGCGAGCGGTTAAGCGCTGCGTTGGCAACTGACGACTCGCTACTAGTTCGACTCTGATAGCGGTGGCTCTATCCCGATTGATTCGCCCACTACAGTGGCTCCAACGGAAGCTAGCTTAACCATTTTGTTGTGCTCCAAA
>JAPKCN010000056.1 GCA_028822945.1 Porticoccaceae bacterium
GTTGGATGTTAATTGCGGCTTTGCTGCCGGCCTAATTATAGCGGTGGCGCTCTATCAACTGCAAAAGACGGGTCTTCCATCGCGGGCGCGCACCTCGCTGTCAGCGGTGACTAACTTGGCGCAACTACCCTATTGTTTTGACTATGCCGGTCTGCTGCCATTCGAGGAGGCCAGCGGTCGCAGTGCGATGGGCAATCATGCGCTGTCGCAGTTCTACAAAACATGGGACGACTGGTTGTTTGTCGATGCCGATGATGCTGATCTTGAAGCCATGCAACACCGCGTTCCAGGCTTGCAGGGTATAACCGTGACCGCCGATATTCAGACGTTTTTAACCGTCGCGTTTCAACAGGCATCCACGGACGAGTGGATGACACGTTTTATTAAGGCCGATATTGCTGCTGCGCAACCGCTGTCGATAGAGACCCTGCGTGAGCGCTATGGTCGGGTAGCCGATGGTAACGTCGGTATCGACCGTGGTAGTTTTGCTTTCTCAGTGCATGTCGATCACCCCAGTGGCCATTGCTTGACACAGATTGACCACTACGCGATTAGGCCCCTGCGCAGTGCCATAGTGGCGATTACGCCGACCGAGCGACACGGGCAGTCGACGCGGCAGATACTGGCGTCAATCGGGTATTCCGAATTGCAGATAGCCTCGATGTTGGCACGCAATATTGCGTCCTTGGGTTGGAGTTCCGAATATTTGCCGTCAGATCGCGGCAACGATCCACTGCCGATAGAGAGCCTCCCACACGCACCGATGCAGGTGCATCCGTCGCAGTTAGAAGAAGAGCCTTTTTATCAAGGTGATTACTAGCTGTACTTGATTAGCCAGTGTTGAAGGGTGGTGTGGAGCGAGACTCGCGCGCCGCTAGATGGCGGGCATCTTGGTCATCGTGAAGGCCTGCTTGCCGAGCCAGGGCGCTATAGTCAATAGTTGCGGCACAATCTCGTCGCGGTATAGGCTGCGGCAGATATCTGCACTTAGGACCGGCAGTTTGCCGAGTTCGTCCGGGCGACAGAGTAGTATCAAATAACGCGCATGATTGCCATTATCAAGTTGCATAACACGTATATTGTTGAGTAATTTTGGATAGCGCACGATGCACAAACCAGTAACTATCGACCAACCGTGCCCAGATTGTACAAAGCGCAGTAGTGTTTGCGTGCTGTCTAGTTCGTAGTCGCTCTGCAGTGTAATCCTCATGCGCCTGGCGATTAAGTCGGTGAGTGCGCCGAGGCGGGACTGTCGATTGTACTGAATAAACGGTAAGTTACTGGCCAGCCACTGAAGGTCGACGGATCCTTGTTGGCTAAAATTTTCTGGCACCAATATTACGAATGGATCGCGCAGCAGTGGATGGCGTTCCAAGTGCGGATGTTCGTTGACAGAATCGCCAGTAATCAAAATATCCAGATCGCGATTTAACAGTGCCTTCGTCAACGGCGAAACTAAACCGGTACGCAGGGCTATTTTTGAGGTGAAGGGCTTTAGTCTTTGCATGAACTGTGAGCCGGCAACATCACAAAATGAATCGACCATGCCGACATTTAAGCGAATTAAACCGCCTTTTGACCCTAGTGTCACGTCTGCAATCATACGCTGGGTATCGCCGATGACTTGCTGCGCATAGGCGTTGAGTACCTGACCGCTGGGCGTAAGTTTTATCGGTCGCGTGCGGGTGACCACCAGCTGCGTATCGGTTTGGATCTCTAGCTGCTTAATAGTCTGCGAGACCGCGGACTGGGTTATACCGAGTCGCTCGGCGGCCCGCGTTAGGGTCTGAGACGCTGCCACTGTAGAAAATATTTTTAGCGCGCTAATCTCAATGTTTTTGTTGTTTTTCATGCTGCAAGTATATGTCCGATAACGGTATCTTTACAGGGTGGCGCAATCACGCAAGGCCTGCAGTCCGATTGCGCGGCCGCGGTACTCTGACATGGCATCCAACAAACTATCCCAGAGATACTCGAGCGAACAGCTGTCACTAAAAATTGCGTAGTTTAGATTGTCACCAATGTCCGTGCGCACAATGACCGCATTGATCTTGGCTAAGGATGTCTGGGCTATTTGAAGATTGGTGAAATACTGGGCACGGAAATCGATGGCGCACACCTTCGCCAGAGTATTGGCGGCCTGCTCGCCGCACAGCGATAACCAGCTATGGCTATCGCCGCGCGGAAGCGCGTAGACACGATGTGCGCGCGTTGCGGTCGCCAAGGTTTCGATCAGCTTAGAACTTCCGGTCAGATTGCTCGCTAACAGCAGCTCATTAGATGACAACCTGGCCACCAGTGTGTTGTCGCCCTGCAGTGTTGCCCAGTTGGGTTGCGCCGGCTGTTTGACACCACAACTATCCGCCCACACGGGGGTGCCCAACCCCTTAAAACCGATGCGCGGCAGGGTAGACAAATCGGCGAGGCCAAGAACCCGTGCCTGCGATACTTCGTCGTCGCCATAGTGATCCACCGCAATGCTATCGCCGAACTGTGCAAAGTCCGCACCGAGTTGTCGGTGCCGTCGATAGAGTTGGCTGCGACGCAAGGTTTGAGTGGGCGAGATGACTACCGACATAGCTATAATTCCTGTCGCAGGTTACCGGCATCATAGAATGGTAGGTCGACCACTTGGGCAACCACCAAGCTTCCGCCGCTGGATTTGATCGTAAAGCTGCTGCCGGCATCAGCATGAGTTGGTGGGACGTATGCAAGGCCTATTGGTTTTTTTAAGGTAGGTGAGAAATTACACGAGGTCACACGGCCAACCATCTTGTCGCCGTCTACAACGAGGTGGCTCTCTAGCGGAATGGGGGCATTCGGATCGTCGACAACAAATCCCACCAAGCAGCGTTTGAGGGGAATTTTTCCTAGTTCCTTAAGGGTTCGACTGCCGACAAAAAATGCTTTTAGCTTAGATACAGCCCAGCCCATTTGTAACTCTGCAGGATTTGACATCGCATCGGTGTCCTGGCCAATAATAATGTGGCCTTTTTCTAATCTCAGCACGCGCTGTGCCTCGATACCAAAGGGCTTGATTGACTGCCCTTGTCCCGCCTCTATCAAAGCATCCCAGAGCGCTTCACCGGCATACTGCGGGACATGCACCTCGAAGCCTAGTTCGCCGACAAACCCGACGCGGATCAGACGTGCCGGAATGCCGGCTACGCTGCCCTCGCGAATGCACATGTAGGGGAATGCTACAGCACTCATATCAATGTCGGTGACCAGCTTAGAGAGCACTTCGCGTGCTCTTGGGCCGGCTATATTGACACCGGCATAAGCGGATGTGACATTTGTGATATCGATATCAAGTCGCCATTGGGCATTCCATTTCAGCATACTCTGATACACTCGGTCGACACCGCCGGTGGTCGCGGTGACGTAGTAGTGATGTTCGCCAAAGCGACAGGCGACGCCGTCGTCGATGATTACGCCGGCTTCGTTGGTGAGCAGCGCATAGCGAGCTTTGCCGACAGGTTGCTTTAAAAAGTTAAACGTGTAGAAACGATTGAGAAATTCGCCAGCATCGGCACCACGAACCTCGATGCCGCCCAAGGTCGAGACGTCGACAAGGCCGACGTTGTTGCGAACGTTGTCGACTTCGCGGTTGATGCATTGAGTGCGAGCCGCGGCATCGCCATAAAAGGCCGGTCGGTACCAAGCACCCGCCTGCAACATCTGCGCGCCGGATTCGAGGTGACGATGGTGCATATTACTGCGTCGCGCCGGATAGAAACTGCGGCCGGCACTATGCGCTAAGTGCTCGGCAGAAAAGGGTGGGCGCGCTGTAGTGACGCCAGTTTGAGCCACAGTGCGTTGGGTTGCATCGGCCACCAGTCGGGCAGTCGTCAATGCAGAATGGCGCCCCTGGGAGGGACCCATACCGCAGGTAGAGTAGCGTTTGACCAACTGGATATGTTCGTAGCCGTCGCGCGTGGCGTTAATAATGTCGGCAATCTGTAAATCTTCGTCGAAATCGACAAACTCTTTACCCTTAGGGTGGGCAAAAATCGGCCAACTAAAGTTCGGGCTCTGCGGCTGCACATCGACTATCAAATCTGGTATTTGGCGGCTACTCATGCCCAGTGCGTTGGTGGCGATGATTGCGGCGCGCTCGGCATCTGCGACAACCGCCTCGAGTGTCCACAAGCTGTTGACTGAGCCGGCGATATAATAGTTGTCGGGGCACTGATTCAGAGTAAACATGGCGCTGTCGTCATCGTAGCTGAGTTGCCCTCCGGCCTGGCAGATCAACTGGTAGGTGGGTGTGTAACCGACCGACATACAGAGAGTGTCGCAGGCGATGATTTCTCCACGAGTCGCACAGTGTCCGCGACTAACAATTTCGCGGACATCGACTGAACCGAGGTGTAAGCCTGTCGCGTCAGGCTGCGCCGCGTAAACTGCGTGACCTATTTTCACCGGTATACCCAGCCCACATACATGCTCTGCGATAGCGTCGTAGGCGGGCGCATCGCGCAAGTCGACGATTAATTTGACATCGACACCGGCATCAACAAGGTCCAATACTGCAGTGTAGCCATCGTTGTTGCCGGTTAGAACGACCGCCGACTGGCCCGGGCGCACGGCATAGAGATTTATCAGACGTAGGGCGGCGCTACTGAGCAGGACACCCGGAAGGTCGTTATTGTGAAACACTGCCGGCTGTTCAATGGCACCTACACACATGATGGTTTGTTTGGCGCGGACTTTATAAAGACGCTTGGCGCGAATAACCGGTAGCCAGTTGTCGGCAAACCAGCCATTGCAGGTGGCATCGGTCATGGCGACAATATTTACATTGGCCTCGACACGGGCGACTAATGCCTCGCGCATCTGGCGTGACTGAGTTCCTTCGAGGTCGCTGCGCGCGTAGTTGAGCGAACCGCCAAGTTGAGCATTTTCATCGACCAACAGCACTGCGGCTCCAGCATCGGCTGCTGCCAACGCGGCGCAAAGGCCGGCCGGTCCGGCACCTATAACAGCGACATCATAAAACTGGTACTGCTTGTCAAAATACTCCGGTTGGTAGTTTTGATTTATCTGCCCTAATCCGGCTTTTTTACGAATTAGTGGCGCCCATTTTTCCCACATGCCACGCGGCTTAAAAAATGCTTTATAGTAAAAAGCTACTGGCAGAAATTTAGCTAGTAAGCCGAGTCGTGCCCCGCGATCGCGACTTAAGCTGCCAGTATAGTTTTGCGCCATAACCTCTAAGTCGGGGGTAATCTCGACCCGATCTGCCAAGGCATTCGGGTCGGAGTGCAACTGCACCATGCTGTTGGCATCTTGGCCCGCCATCGTTAAAACGCCGCGCGGGCGGTGATATTTAAAAGAACGGCTGAGTAGCCACTGATTACTGGCTGCCAGAGCACTGGCGACTGTGTCGCCGGCGTAACCGCTGTACGTTTTGTTCTCAAAGCTAAAAGTGATCGGTTGCTTGCGATCTATTAGCATGCCTAACGGCTGGGGAAGTCTGGTTTTGTCAGCCACTCGGCACCTCGCTGTTCGAGCGCGATGAAAATTCGACGCGGCAGTTAAATATTTCGTCGGTATTAAAGGTCCTCAGTATTTCGTCGGTAAGGGTGTTGCGCTCGGCCAAAAACCAATAGGAACTGGCGCTGTGACACCACCACTCGGTAACGATGCCCGCGACGTTGCGATGAAAAAAAACGTATTCGGCCCACTCGCGAGAGGAAGCCTCAATGTGATCCGGGTTGGGGTGGTACTCGCCGCCATAGATAAACTCTGAGATATTGCGTGGGCCGTTTAATGGGCAAATTAAGACTTTCATACGCACTCCCTAATGGCTGGCTGCGGTTGCGCCAGCTTCATTGATTTGTTCAAAACGGTAAAAGCGCTCGAGTGCGAAGGGTGCGATAATATCGGGTAATCGTTTGGTAGCGACAAGCTCCGCCATAGTCACTCCACAAATGGGCGTGGCCTTAAAACCCCAGGTTCCCCATCCTGCATCTAGATAGTAGTTTTCGATGGGCGAAAGTCCCATGATCGGGCTGTAGTCGGGTGTCATATCAGTGATTCCCGCCCACTGGCGAAGTAAACGTGCTTGGGCTAAAAACGGGAACAACTCCAACACAGCTGCGCTCAACGATTCGCGTTGGTCTAGGGTCGCCCGAGTGTTGTACAAAGGGTAGGGGTCTGAGCCGCCGCCGATCACAAATTCACCGCGCGATGTCTGATGCACATAGACGTGCACGTGCGGCGAACTGACATGCGGCGTCAGCAG
The DNA here is from genome assembly GCA_028822945.1 of Porticoccaceae bacterium. Taxonomy (GTDB): domain Bacteria; phylum Pseudomonadota; class Gammaproteobacteria; order Pseudomonadales; family Porticoccaceae; genus TMED48. Next base: position 6,251 of record JAPKCN010000056.1, read on the forward strand.
CGGTTTGTAGGGTTGAGTGACCATAGCTTGCAGCGGATAAGAGTGAATAGGTAGCGCTATGCCGGCCATCTTTGCGACCACCGAACTCGCCCCTGCCACTGCTTGGACAACTGCGCCACACTCGACCCGACCGCGGTTGGTGAGCACTGCTGTGACACGACCCTGGGTTACTTCTATATCTTGTACCTCAGTCAGTTGGTGGAGTTCTACACCCCGTTGACAGGCGCCCTTAGCATAACCCCAAGCGACTACATCGTGGCGCGCGGTCGCACCATCGGCGTGCCATAAACCGCCTATAATTGGAAAGCGAGCATCTTCAGACATGCGTAGATTAGGCACTAACTCGGCCATTTGTTGGCGGTCGACGAGTTCCGACCTCACCCCCAGGTGCTGATTAACCTCAGCTCGCCAGCGAAAACTGCGTATGGCGGCATCGCTGTGCGCCAGTGTAAGTTGACCGCGATTTTCCATCATTACGTTAAAATTAAATTCGTTGCTTAGGTTCTGCCACAACTTAACTGACTCACGGTAAAAAGTGACGCCTTCTTCGGTAAGATAGTTGGAGCGAATAACCGCGGTGTTACGCGCGGTATTGCCGCCGCCCAAATAATTTTTTTCGAGTACCGCGACGTTGGTAATGCCGTGGTCCTTTGCCAAGTGGTAGGCGATGCCTGTACCATGACCACCCGCGCCAATAATGACTACATCGTAGTGTTTTTTTAGCTCGCCGGCAGGACTAAAGTGTCGCTCTGCAGGATAGTCATTACTCAAGCCGTATTTTAGTAATCCAAATGGCATGCAATCTCCACGCAGGTGCTGTAGCGGTTAACCGCCGAGAAAAACGACGGTCTTGTTACCGTCCAGAAATACGCGACGTTCAATGTGGTAGGTAATCGCGCGGGCCAGCGCCATCGACTCATTGTCGCGACCCATTCTCACTAGATGCTCAGGCTTACAGTTGTGGTCGACACGGGTCAACATTTGCTCGATGATTGGCCCTTCGTCGAGATCCGAGGTGACATAGTGAGCCGTCGCGCCAATCACTTTGACACCGCGATCAAACGCCTGGTGGTAGGGCTTCGCGCCTTTGAAACCGGGTAAAAAGGAGTGGTGAATATTGATACATTTACCCGATAACTGCTCGGTTAGCTGATTCGAGAGAATTTGCATATAGCGCGCTAGGACAACTAATTCTGTGCCGGTCTCGTCGACGATTTCCAGAAGCCGCTGCTCTTGTCTGGGTTTGGTTTCTCGGGTTACTGGCAGATGTATAAAACGTAGCCCCTCGCGCTCGACCATAGCTCTAAGATCGGTGTGATTTGAAACCACTGCAGTAATCTGCATATTGAATTCGCCCTTGCGCAGACGATAGAGGATGTCGTCTAGGCAATGGTCATATTTTGAAACCATTATGAGGGTTTTGACTGAGACTTTTGGGTCGTGAATTTGCCACTGCATAGTAAATTCATCGGCTACCGAGCCAAACGCTTCCCTGATATCGTCGATCGCTGGCGAGCCCTGCTGCAGGCGAAATACCGAACGCATAAAAAATTTGTTTGTCGACTCGTCGTCAAACTGCTCTAGCGCGCAGATGTAGCAATTGTGATCTGCTAGATAGCCGGTCACTGCGGCAACGACGCCACTGCCGGCGCGACATGTTCCAGTAAAAATATAGTTGTTTACCTCGTTCGCTATGCTCGTCATTAAATCTGCTCGTTTATTGCTGGGTTTTAGTGGGCTTCGCTGGCGGAACATTGCTAAGCCAGTTTTGATCTCGGAACCCGCGCTGATAATGCCTTTAATGCAATCGTCCGGTCAACTGTAATTAGTGAGTCTAATAATTGACTATATAATGCCTAATGTCGCTGTTTACTACCGCTGTGGCCGCACGGCGGATCACTGCGGCCTATGTATTTCAGCCAGTACGATTCAGATTAAAGGGGAACCAGTAAATGTCTGTTTTCGCACGCTCCAGATTTTTTTGCCCTCGATTGCGGGCTATGCGTTTAACAGAGCCGAGGTCAAACTGACAAATATCCCACAGGTTGTTCGCCTGAGGACAATATAGTTAACTCAAAAAGATCAATTTTTTACATCGCAATGACTTTTAATGATACCTTTTCCGTTGATTATTTCGGGTTCGCCTGAATTTACCAAAGAAACGTGAGTAAAAGGCAGGACGTTTATGAACACGGAAATTGTCAGTGAAGAGGAGATGCGCGCGCTTCTGCCCGCCTACGAGGTGGGGGACGATTATCTCGATCGAATAAGAAATAAGATATTAATTCGCACGTTGATCATTGTCGCGCTGTTAATTGCGAGAATGATATTAATTATGTTGTTTCCCGAATATCACATCACGACCTTTTTTCAAGAAGGCGCAATTGGAGGCTCTCTGCAGGTGGACAGGGTTATGTTGGTTCGTGTGTCGATATTGATCTTATTTGTGGTGATTTATGTAGTCAGTTGCTGGAAGAACTTTTACTTCCGTACGATGAATGTACTGGCGCTGATTATAACTTGTAGTATTCTTTGGAGTGACGCTGAACTGCATATGATGGCACTGCTGTCAGAGCCGACTTTATTAGTGTTATCGACCTTAGCATTGCGCCTGGCAGCTCTTGTATTGTTGACGCTTAACTATATTGATGTGCGCCGCTAACACTGGTAGTAAGGTAAAAAATGGCTAAATTTTGTTTGATTTTGGTGGTGCTGTTCGCTCAGGGGTGCAGCACATATCGCCCCAGTAATGCGGAAAATTTATGCGATATCTTTTGGGGTGAAACCGATTGGTACGAGGATGCCAGAACCTCGCAAAAGCGCTGGGGAACGTCGATACCTTTAATGATGGCGATCATTTACCAGGAGTCTAGTTACCGTCCAAAAGTGCGGCCCGAGCGCCCCAAGTTTTTCTTTATACCACTACCTCGGCGCTCGTCGGCCTATGGCTATGCGCAAGCGCAGGACCCCGCGTGGAATGACTACCGCAAGGACACCGGAAATTGGGGGCACGATCGTGATGACTTTGCCGACGCGGTCAATTTTGTTGGTTGGTACACCGATAAATCCCAGTCCGTTGCAGGGGTGTCGAAATGGGACGCCTACTCCCAATATCTCGCCTACCATGAGGGATGGGGTGGTTACAAGCGCCGCAGTTACAGTGCTAAACCGCAATTACTCAAGGCTGCGGCAAAGGTCAAGCGAAGGACGGCACAATACGGTGAGCAATTGAAATCTTGCGCGAAGGCCCTCGATAGCGAAGTCGATAGGTGGTTTTGACGAGCCTTTGCAGCGGCATGTAGATATGTGATATCGACCGCTAATAATACGCGGCCTAATGCGAGCGCCATTTGCCGCGATGCTGACAAAGGTTGTGATGATCCAATAGTGAATCAACTCGTGCCGGTGAAGGTGCATCAGCTATATACTGCAGATACCCAAGCAACCATGGTGGATGTCGAATGGCTGAACATCATCAGACTACTGATGTACCTGATGTACCTATGATGTGCCAATCGACTGTTAGTGATGAAGAGCTGCAGGCGCTTCTTCATGCAACCGAAATCAATAGTCATTTTCACCTTAGCATTAAATCAAAAATAGTCATTCGCTCCTTGATCGTTATTGTATTGCTACTGGGGCGTATGCTGTTAGTGATGTTCTTCCCCGAGCGGCATGTGGTAACGTTTTATAATGGCGACGCTGTTTTCGGGATGTCGCAGATCACCAACGCTATGCTTTTCAGAATAGCGATCCTTACT
>JAPKCN010000245.1 GCA_028822945.1 Porticoccaceae bacterium
TCAGGTCTCCATCAACAAGCTAAAGGTGTCTTGCCCTCAACACAGGTTATCTGAACAGGTTGAGCGTATTCTGGCGTCTGCACAATTTAGATCGATCTACATTAACAGTCATGCTTCACGGCTACGTAACACCTTTGCAGAGGCGTGCAATTACCGCATGAGTGCCGAACCTCTTTGACTAACACGCAAAAATAAACTCATGATTGCATCGAAAGTATGCCGTAACGCTCGAGATGAGCAGTTTTTTAGTGTTGTGGGCCGACGATTAGGGCGACCAATAAGATAGGTCGAGAAGAAACTGGTCGGGACGGCAGGATTTGAACCTGCGACCACTACACCCCCAGTGTAGTGCGCTACCAGGCTGCGCTACGCCCCGATTTTGTGAGGCCATCATACACATTAAGGCCGTTTATGCAACAAACGAGAGCGGTAACAACCCATGAAACAGAATATGCACCGGCAGGCCAAAACAGGTTGCCTGCGATGGTCGTTACCGCACCAATTATAAGGGGTATTATGCGTTTGGCTTGATCTCGCGCAGGAGATCTTCCAACTCGCTGATGGTCTGGTCGACCAATTGCTTGTAAGGGGTCATCTCTTGCTTGGTCGGTTCGCCTTCGAGTCGTTGACGCGCGCCACCAATAGTAAAACCCTGCTCATAGAGTAAAGATCTAATCTGACGAATCAATACTACGTCTTGACGCTGATAGTAACGGCGATTGCCGCGGCGCTTGACTGGGTTAAGACCGGGAAATTCCTGCTCCCAATAACGTAGGACGTGTGGCTTTACGCCACACAGTTCACTGACTTCACCAATGGTAAAATAACGCTTCCCAGGGATTACCGGCAGGACGTTATTATTACTGGGTTCCAGCATAATTCTCGACCCTAGACTTCAATTTTTGTCCTGGTTTAAAGGTCACAACCCTTCGCGCCGCAATAGGAATCTCTTCGCCCGTCTTTGGGTTGCGTCCCGGCCTGCTACTTTTATCGCGCAGCTCGAAATTTCCGAATCCTGACAACTTAACATTATCGTTGTTTTCAAGCGCGGCGCCTATCTCACCATAGAATTTCTCGACGATCTCTTTTGCCTCACGCTTATTGAGTCCGAGTTCGTCAAACAGCATTTCTGCCATATCAGCTTTGGTTAAGGCACCCATTTACACGCATCCACTGGTTGTTTCTGTATAGCTACGCAATTCATTTCCACCGCCTGCATTTTATTGAAACGCTGTGCGTTAGATTTGTGCGCTTTGACTCGAAATTCATATGATACAAGGGTGCGCGAAGTCGGATAAAACGTCAAGTGCATTCTGCTATATTTGCGGTAATAACCGATAACATTTTTAATAGCCAGTATTGGCTATGTTGCGCGTTCAAAGGTTTTTCACACGCATACCTACACATACCAAGCGCTTGAAACCAATGCCTTTTAAAAGTGCAGGTAAACTTTACAGACAACATATCGAGCATCGGCTTCAACATTAACCGGTTGTGGCGGCTGAGTTGATTGGGTTATAGCCTAAAAAACCCGCGGATAGACGACTCCCCATCGGCTCGACAATATCGCCGTACTGATGGATCTGGACATAGTATGCCAACTCCATAGCATGCCAACTATAAGCGCCTTTGATCGAATCGCTGGCATTGCCTACCGCAGAACTCAGAGCCATTGTGCGGCGCTGAACCCAGCACGCTAATAGTCCAACTCCCCGCTTGCCATCGACCCCTAGCACCAATCATCATACCTTCTAAAGATCGAAGAGAAATACCGCCAAAAAATCGCCGTCTTGCTGCGCCATACCGATTCATAACCGACCCTACTTCGAAGCAAAATAAAAACCGATAAAACATTTTTTTAATATCATTAAATATTTAGTTTGAATTTTGTTTAATTTTGTTTGAATAGTGGTACGGCTTTACTTTATCGTTAACTATAACTTATTAGAGATAAAAGGTATGAGGATAAATACTATGGGGAAGTTTAAATTAACCGCTGTCAGCCTGCTTTCGTCCGCGTTAGCTGTTAGCGCCTTTGCACAAAGTGCTATGGCCGCTGATGACGATCAACAGAATAAAATGCAACTCGAAGAAATCGTGGTTACATCGCGCAAGCGGGAAGAGTCAATTCAAGACGTGCCGATCGCTGTAACAGCGATTACCGCTGACCTGCAAAATGCCTCTGTTCGCGACTTACGCGACCTCGAAGGCTTGATTCCAAATGTTCAAATCCGCCATTCCATGGGCCGAGTGGGCAGCCATGCGATTTCAATTCGCGGTATTGGTTACAGCAACGACGAAAAGAGTTTTGACCCCGCAGTGGGAGTCGTTTTAGACGGCGTGGCTATGACGACCAGTACTGGCACCCTACTCGATAACTTTGACATAGAAAAAATCGAAGTGGCTCGTGGACCTCAGGGAACGCTGTTCGGCAAAAACACCATCGCTGGCGTTGTCAGTGTTCAGCGCTCTGACCCAACCGGTGAACTGGGCGGCAAGGTTAGTGCAACTGTCGGCAATTTTGGCCGTACTGACGTCAAGGCAATCTTCAATGTGCCGTTAGTCGAAAATGTACTCGCGGCCAAGCTATTTGTAAACAGTCTGAAAAGCGATGGTTACATTTACAACACAACGCTAGAAAAGGATGTGGGCGGACAGAATCACCTAAGTTATGGTGTTAAATT
>JAPKCN010000246.1 GCA_028822945.1 Porticoccaceae bacterium
CGGTTAATATAGGCTCGAGAAAGAGTTTGACGCGGTTTTTGATGATCGGTTGTGCGGCGATAGTTGGATGGAGGCCGTCACTTTGTAACATACCTTTTAAGCTTGCTAGATCGTTGAATTTGAATTTCATTAAGGGAACTGCAGAACGCTCTGCAATGCTGTTATAAAGCGCTGCAAATCCGTCGCTATAGCGGCGTCCATAGTTGGCTGGAATTTGCATGCCAAACAATAGTGGTCGGGCGCCATGTTGGCGGCATAGATCGATCATTAGCGAGATATTTTTTTCAATCAGGGTCAGGGGTGCACCGCGTAAACCGTCGTTGGCGCCGAGTTCAATGAGCACGAAGTCGGGCGTGAACTCCTTCAATAGTCTGGGTAATCGAGCCAATCCACCACCGCTGGTGTCGCCGCTGATGCTAGCGTTAATTATACGGTGCTGAGGGGCCAACTCTTTATGCAACAGATTGATCCAGCCACGGTGTTCGGCTATGCCATAAGATGCGCTGAGACTGTCGCCAAGAACCAGCAGAGTGGATCCATAGCTGGTGTTACAAACCAGCAGTAAAAAGGTAATAGCTATCTTAAACATACTATAATAACTCTTGGTAATGGCCGTTCGCTTTAAGCTCAAGCCATGTGAAGCTGATCAACCAGCGGGAAAAAATTGATGATAAATGTGACCAATATCGGTAAAAAGGTACTCGTTGCTGAGACCGAGCTGACAATATTAGACGCTCTGAGTCTGAATGTCGAAGCGGGTGAGAGCTTGGCTATAGTAGGGCCTTCGGGTTCGGGTAAATCGACTTTGCTGGGCATTATGGCTGGCTTGGATATACCTACCAGCGGCACGGTAGAAATTGATGGCCTAGATATTACTGCCATGGACGAGGAAGGACGTGCAGCGGTGCGTGCCAGACATGTCGGTTTTATATTTCAGTCGTTTCACCTCTTGCCGGCTTTGACAGCTCTCGAGAATGTCGCATTGCCTTTAGAATTGCAAAAGGGCAGCGACGCCGAAGGTACTGCAAACCGCTATTTGCAGCGAGTTGGTTTGGGCGATCGCACTGGGCACTACCCGCGACAGCTGTCCGGTGGTGAACAACAGCGGGTCGCCGTAGCTCGTGCTTTTGCCTGCAAGCCGACAATTTTGTTTGCCGACGAACCGACTGGTAATCTTGACAGTGTCACTGGTGAGACCATCAACGATCTTTTATTTGAACTCAATAGGGAAGAGGGAACAACGCTGGTTATCGTTACCCATGAGCATAGTCTGGCGAGTCGTTGTAGCCGCCAGTTGCATTTAAAAAGTGGCCTACAGTTCACACCCTTGGAACAGATGAGCGTCAAATGCTAGCGCTGCGAATACTGTTGCGCAATTGGCGCGGAGGGCAACTGCGCCTAGTTCTCGGCGCACTAGTTTTGGCGGTGGCGGTGGTGACGTCGGTATCGCTTTTGGCCGATCGTGTAGAAAAAGCCCTCATCAATGAGACGAGTAGTTTTTTGGCTGCCGACCTTGTGATCGAAGGTAATGCGCGGATTGCTAAAAAATTAGTCGATCGGGCACAGGCTATTGGACTGCGGACAGCGTCGATGATGACCTTTTCATCGGTCGTCTACCATGCTGATGCAATGCACTTGGCCTCGATAAAAGCCGTTGAGTCGAGCTATCCGCTGCGCGGCGCTGTGCGCCATTCTGGTATAGCGTTTAGCGATGATCAAACGGCGATACAAACCGTGCGATCGGGCCCGCCATTGGGTGAAGCCTGGGCCGATGCGCGTTTGCTGCCACTATTAAATATTGCCTTAGGCGATTTTATTGAATTCGGCGACATTCGTCTTAAAGTTAGTCGGGTTTTGATCGAAGAACCCGATTCGGGCGGGTCGTTTTCACTCATCGGTGCGCGGATTTTAATGCATGTCGATGATGTTGAAACAGCCGGTGTGTTGCTGCCGGGTAGTCGGGTTAAGCATCGCCTTCTGGTCGCTGCAACCGGCGATACCGGCTCCCACGAGGTAGCTAAATACCGCGATTGGGCCGAGAGCAATTTGACGATCCATCAGAAGCTGATTACACCGGATCAGGCGCAGGCTCGGATCGCCGACACCATAGACAGTGGCCGTCGATTTTTATTATTGGCGGGCAGTGTTGGGGTCGTTCTTGCCGGAATCGCACTAGCGCTGGCCAGTCATCAGTTTGCTCTTGGCGAGCGCTTGCAGGTAGGTCTATACAAAAGCTGGGGATTGTCTGGTGGCGGCATTCGCCGTTTATATATGGCGTATATATTAGCGATTGGTCTATTGGGATCGGCAATGGGTGTAGTGGTCGGCGCTGTAGTGCAGGAACTTCTAGTCTGGTTAGTCCGTGATTGGATGCCTATAGATCTTCCGCAGGCTGGTCTGAGACCTTGGTTTACCGGTATGGCAACTGGCTTTTTGTGTCTTTTGGGATTTATGTTGCCGGCTATCTGGCATTTGCCTGATCTTTCAGCGATGAGTGTATTGCGGCAGGATATACCTGTTAAAACTATGAGTACCGCTTTGCGATGTGTATTGGGGGTGCTTACAAGTGGCTTACTGTTATTTTGGTATAGCCGCAGTCTCATTATTTCGATCGCAATGATAGCCGCT
>JAPKCN010000247.1 GCA_028822945.1 Porticoccaceae bacterium
ATGAAATGAAAGGTGCCATGAGCTCGATCAATGCAACCCTGTGGCAAACCCTCAGTAAATACTTATATCCAACAAACACCTATCACTACAACAGCGGTGGCGACCCAGCAGATATCCCGAATCTCAGCTACGAACAGTTTCTAGATTTTTACCGCGTGCACTATCACCCCAGTAATGCGATTTTTTTGACGTTTGGTGATATTCCAGCCGCCGAACATCAACAGCGCTTCCAAGACCTCGCTCTGAAGCGCTTTGAGCGCCTAGATTGTCATATTGCAGTCGCCGACGAACAACGCTACAGCAAGCCGCAATATTTTTCCGAGCCCTACGCCACCGATGAAGCCGAGCCCCACGACCAAAAAACCCATATTGTTATGGCATGGTTACTCGGCGATTCTACCGACCTAGAGGCCACTATGCAGGCGCGCTTGTTGGCCAGCGTGTTGCTCGACAATAGTGGATCACCGCTGATGCTGGCACTCGAGAGTTCCGACTTAGCCACCTCTCCATCGCCGATGTGCGGCCTTGAAGATTCGCAGAAACAACTCTGTTTCGCCTGTGGTGTTGAGGGTTCAGAGACCGTCCATGCAGACGCCGTCGAGGCCATGGTACTATCAGTTGTGCAAGCGGTAGCCGAGTATGGTCTGCCCTTAGAACAGGTATCCGCCAGCCTCCACCAACTCGAACTCCAGCAGCGCGAAATCTCTGGTGGCGGTTACCCCTACGGTCTTAGTTTGACCCTGACGGCCTTAACCAGCGCGACCCACCGCGGTGATCCAATCGCCCTACTCGACCTCGACCCGGTATTGGAAAAGTTACAACAGCAGATACAAGACCCAGACTTTATCAAATCGCTCGCTCGTCGCTTGTTGCTCGACAACCCGCATCGAGTGCGCCTAGTTATGGCACCCGATAGCGAACTTGGTAAACGTCGAGAGCAAGCCGAAAAGGACCGCTTGAACGAGCTAGAGCAGACCCTTAACCCCTCGGAAAAGCAGGCTATTGTGGTGCGTGCAAAGGCACTAAAGGAACGTCAAGAAGCTGAGGAGAGTATGGATATGCTTCCGCGCGTCGGCATTATCGACGTGCCGGAACACATTACCTATGCAGAAAAATATCCTTTGTCCGCCAAGCGCATCCCACTCACTGCATACGGTGCGGGAACTAATGGTCTAGTTTATCAGCAAGTAATTATTCCGTTCCCTGCGCTAACCGATGCGCAGCTAGACCTTTTGCCGCTATACACCACTTGCGTTACTCAATTGGGGGTTGGCGATCGCGACTATCAGCAAACTCAACTTTGGCAAGCCAGTGTTGTCGGCAGTTACTCGGCATCCGCATCGGTGCGTGCAGACAAAGCAGATCTCGATTTATTACGCGGCAATCTGTGCTTTTCAGTCAAGGGATTGGGGCGTAACCAGACGGCGATGACCGAGTTACTGCAACAATCACTCGACGATGTGCGCTTTGACGAGCTGTCTCGCCTGCGCGAGTTGGTGGCGCAAATCCGCAATTCCAAAGAGGCCTCTATCGTTGGCAATGGCCACGTTTTGGCTATGACCTCTGCCGCCAGTGGTCTCTCGCCAAGTGCACATTTGAGCCAGCGCTGGAGTGGCCTGCGTGCACTTCGATGGATCAAGGATCTCGACCAGCTTATCGATGAAAAGGCCCAACTGGTAGATCTTAGTGCGCAGTTGCAGGCGCTTCATCAATTGGTAATGCAACAACCGCGACAATATGTGCTAGTTGCCGAGGACCACAAAATAGACGATTACAGCAAACTAATGGAAGCACTGTTCGCTGAGCGCCACGACCTCGCGCCAGAGGCAACCAATAATAGTTACTTCGACTACCGCCCTGCGCTCGACGCCAAGAGCCAATGCTGGACCACCAACACCCAGGTGAGTTTTTGTGCCAAGGCCTACCCGACAGTCGCATCGACCCATCCGGATGCTGCCGCATTGACAGTGCTCGGAGGCGTACTGCGCAATGGTTACCTACATCGAAAGATTCGCGAACAGGGCGGTGCCTACGGTGGCGGCGCGTCACAGGACAACTCGAGCGGCGCGTTTCGATTCTTTTCGTACCGCGACCCCCGTATAGAGGGTACGCTAAATGATTTCGATGATTCAGTAACGTGGCTTCTGAATGATCCGCTCGATGATGACAAAATCGAGGAGGCAGTACTCGGCGTCATCAGTAGTCTAGACAAGCCAGCATCGCCCGCGGGAGAGGCTATATCGGCGTTTCATGGCGAACTCAACGGCCGCGATAAATCCACGATAATAGCTTTTAGAAAGCGTATTTTAGCCGTCTCGAGAGAGGATTTAAAACGCGTTGCCCGGAGCTATCTACGCCCCGAAAACGGCTGTGGCGCGGTCATTACTAACAGCGACCTTGGCCATCAATCGGGTATGGAAATGGTCGGTGTATAGCGTGTCGGCCAGTCTGCCCTCGAACCGCGGCTCAGATCGATACCCACGTGACTAATTCAAAGCGTGATCAGTTATTTGCCGAGTCTCGCGGGTTGATCAATAGTTTTGTTTTCGACCATCGCGTCGCCGAGGTCTTTCCGGACATGATTAGCCGGTCGGTACCGGGTTATCAGAGTATTATTC
>JAPKCN010000057.1 GCA_028822945.1 Porticoccaceae bacterium
TACTGACCCATACCCTTCACTACGGGAGTGGTGTTTTTGAAGGCGTGCGCGCGTACCACAGCGATGCTCGGGGCACCTGTATCTTTCGCCTTTCCGACCATACCAAGCGATTGTTCAATTCGGCTAAAATTATGCACATGAGCATACCGTTCACTCAGCAACAGATTAGCGACGCTCACTGCCAGGTGGTGCGCGCCAACAACCTCAAAGAGGCCTATGTGCGCCCGCTGGTATACTACGGTGCGGAGGGCATGGGGTTGCGCGCTGAGAATCTTCAGGTGCATGTCGGCATCGCGGCTTGGGAATGGCCATCTTACATGGCACCAGAGGCAATGACTCAGGGTCTCAAGGTACGTACGTCATCCTACACTCGCTACCACGTAAACAGCACCATGTGTAAAGCTAAGGCGAGTGGTAACTATTTGAATTCTATGTTGGCATTGCGCGAGGCGTTGGACTCCGGCTGCGAAGAGGCGATCTTAATGGATACTGAGGGATTTGTTGCAGAGGGCAGTGCCGAGAATTTTTTCATGGTTCGCGACGGCGTTATCTATACCCCCGACTTGACCTCCTGTCTTGACGGTATTACCCGCAATACTGTATTCCAATTGGCTGCGGATCATGGCATTGAAGTTCGTGAGAAACGCATTACACGCGATGAAGTCTATATATGTGACGAGGCATTTTTCACCGGAACTGCAGCTGAAGTAATGCCGATCCGGGAGTATGACGGCCGTATTATTGGCAATGGTAAGCGCGGGCCTATTGCGCAGACATTGCAGGCGGCCTACATTGACTTAGTGCGCGACGGTAATTCGGTTCATGCCGACTGGCTGCAACCGGTCAGTTAGACAAAGATGGTGGCGTTTACAACGCCCTCCGACAGATTAAATTTCATGCGGTATAGCGAATATCAATTTGCCTTGTTGGAAAACCTGCTTGCAGCAAAACAATATAAACGTAGAGATTTTTGCGTCAACTGGCGTCGGCTAATGAAAATCTCCCCTAATCTTAGAAGCTGTTTTTTGTTGATTGTGGTCATGCTTAGTCGGGGTATACCGATTTCAGCTGATGAAGGAATGTGGCGGCTGCAGTAGTTGTTAGAACTGCAGGATCAGTTAACCGCGAAGGGCCTACAAATACCCACTGAGACTATTTCACAACTGATGGCGTTTCCGCTGGATGTTTTAATTTGTCTCGGCTGATGCACGGCATCTTTTGTCTCACCCAAAGGCCTCATTGTTACTAACTACCACTGCGCTTATGGCAGTATTCAGCACAACAGCAGCGCTGAAAATCACCTTATAGAAAAAGGTTTCTTGGCTAACACCATTGAGGGTGAATTGCTGACAGTACCGGGGTCTAGGGTCTATGTGGCCGAATCCTTTGATGAGGTCACAGCGCAGATTAATGCAGATTTGGCTACTGATCTCGGGCCACTAGAGCGTTATCAAGCCATCGAGGCAAAATAAAAGGCGCTAGTGTCTAAGTGCTAAAACGTTTCTCGTTATCGCTGCGAGATCTATAGTTTTCACGTTGGGTTAGAGTATTATTTGATCAAGCAGTTGGCTATTAGAGATGTTCGATTGGTATATGCGCCGCCGTCAAGCATAGGCATGTTTGGCGGTGATACGGATAATTTGATGTGGCCGCGCCATACTGGCGACTTTGCATTCTACCACGCCTACGTCGGTGCCGACGGTAAACCGACCGACTACAGTTCGGACAATCTGCCATTTGACCCTAAAAATTATCTAAGCGTATCGGCAAAAGGTGCGGACGATGGCGACTTTGTCATGGTTGCAGGTTATCTGGGACGAACCAATCGCTATCGTATCGCAGACGAAGTCGAGAATGTCTTTACCTGAAGTTATCCGATTGCAAAGCGCTATCGGGAGGAGACTATTCGTGCTATCGAGGATGCCGCACCGTCCGGTAGCGAGGCGTGCATAAAGTATGCCAGTGCCGTCGCGGGACTTGCGAATTACGCGAAAAACTGTGGCTCTATGATAGCGAGTTTTAATAAGGGTTATATGTTGGCAAAAAAACGCCAACAAGAGAGCGATTTGCTGCGCTGGATTGACGCCGACCAAGATCGTAGAAAACAATTTTCTGCAACTCTTTAAAAGCTACAATTACTGGTCGCACGCCAGCAGGAGCATCAACAGCGAGCTCTTCTAACGGCTTATATCGGGCGCAATGCAATGCTTTCATCGGCGCCATAAAGCGCATAAGTGGTCGTTATGACGGATCGGTCGACGCGCAGGTGATGATTCATTTTATGCCCCAATACATGTCCCTTGATCCGTCTGAGCGAATTCCAGCGATCGATAGTTTCTTCTCGATAAAGGAGAATTTCAATGCCGATCAGATCGCCGCCAAAATTTATGCAATGCACGCCGAAACGCAATTGGACGTTGAGCAGATGCGGCTCGGTTGGATGCATCGATCGGTCGAAGAATTCTCTCTTAGCGAGGATCCGTTTATTCGTTTGGCGGTTGCACTATATGCGTACGACGATTGCTTTTTACTGGGATCTGCGTAAACCTATTTATGCCGGTGCTAATGGCTCCCTGCGGGTTAGTTTTGGCAATGTTCAGGGCTACTCTCCTCAGGACGGGTTATCGGCGGCACCCTTCACCAGTTTGTCGGGTCTAGCCGCTAAGTATATTCCGGAGGATGACGAGTTTGACCTACCCGAAAACTTGCTTAGTGCGATTACAAAACGCCAGCGTGAAAGTGCGCGCCGAGACGTTTCCTTAGCGGTGCCGGTGAACTTTTTGGCAACGCTCGACAGCACCGGCGGTAACTCTGGTTCTCCGGCCATAAACGATAAAGCGCAACTGGTGGGACTGCTGTTCGACGGCGTCTATGAAAGTATTATTGGCGATTGGGACTATGATCGAGGGTTAAATAGGTCTATTCAAGTGGATACCCGCTATATGCTATGGGTCATGGAGCATGTGGATGGCGCTGACAGTTTACTCGCTGAGATGGATGTCATGCGTTGATCTGAAAACTCGCTACGCTTAGCGGTATGCTTCACATGCCGCAAATCGATGAGTGATTCGACTACCCAGCCGAGGACTGCTCGGCTGAATACTCATACTGCGACTAAAATCGATCTAGCTATCTTTTTAGGCTATTCGCATGAGTACTTAAGAATATCCATAAATGGTGACACGTTGCCTCAAAGATCGCAGACTTGCGCGGCTTTTTTTTATAGTTCCAGCGGTGGTAGGTAGATTAGCGAGTATGGCGCTGTTAGTGTTGTTATGGATTTCAAATACCTCGCGTTAAGGTAGTATGTCGGTTATCGAGCGGAATTGGCTCGCAACTTGGATTTTGTGGTGTCTCTCGCTCGCATTGCATACAGTGCTCTATGTTATTTTTTTACGCCGTTAATTATATGGCGGCTGTTGTGGCGCTCCTTTAAAGCGCCCGCTTACGCCAAGCGTTGGGGAGAGCGTTGGGGATACATAGACCGACAACCTTCTGAAGCCGCGCTTATTTGGTTGCACGCGGTGTCGGTGGGAGAAAGTTTAGCGGCCATGCCGCTGGTTGCAGCACTGCGAGTGCGCTACCCAAACGCGCGCATTTTCATTACCTGTATGACGCCTACTGGATCACAGCGTATAAGTGCGGCAATCGGAGACGATCTTTCAATTGGGCACAGTTACGCACCCTATGACAGCCCCACTGCTGTGGCAAGATTTTTGCGTCGCGCGCAGCCAAAACTGTTGATTATTATGGAGACTGAACTGTGGCCCAATACCATTGCCGCCTGCTATGCGCAGCAGATTCCGGTGATGCTAGCGAATGCGCGGCTGTCATCTAAATCAGCACGTGGCTATCAGCGGTTGCCAATGTTGTGTCGCCCTATGTTCACTCAACTGTCCGGCGTTGCCGCCCAAACCGAAGACGATGCGGCACGTTTTTTAGCGCTGGGAACGCGCCCAACTGCACTTCGTGTGACCGGCAATATTAAGTTTGATATGAGCCTCGGGCTGGATGTAATAGCCCGGGCCCACGAATTAGAGTGTCAGTGGCGGGGGTCAGTCAATCGTCCGGTATGGTTGGCAGCCAGCACCC
The DNA here is from genome assembly GCA_028822945.1 of Porticoccaceae bacterium. GTDB lineage: Bacteria > Pseudomonadota > Gammaproteobacteria > Pseudomonadales > Porticoccaceae > TMED48. The sequence goes on from JAPKCN010000057.1 coordinate 4,093, forward strand.
ATGCGGGTGAAGATCGTATCGTGTTGGCGGCATTTGCGGTCGTCAAGCAGCAGTTTCCAACGTTATTATTAGTGTTGACACCGCGCCATCCCGAGCGTTTTGACAGTGTTTATAAGGACTGCGCTAATGCCGGTTTTGCGGTACAGCGAATGAGCCAAAGCGAGCCGTCGTTGGCGGCTGTGGATATTGTTGTCGGTGACACTATGGGCGAATTGTTGGCCTATTACGGTGCCTGTGATATCGCCTTTGTTGGCGGAAGTTTGGTGCCTGTCGGCGGACACAATATGATTGAGCCAGCGGCTTGGGGGCTACCTATTTTAACTGGGCCTGAGGTGCACAATTTTATCGAGGTAGCGCGCTTGCTGGAACAGGCTGGCGCACTCCGCTACTGCGCTGACGCCACCCAGTTGGCTGTTGAGACGATCGCGCTGTTGCAGGATAGTGACTGTCGCGAAAGCATGGGTCGTGCGGCACTTATGGTGGCAACCGCCAATCGCGGCGCTCTATCTCGCCTGCTGCAGAGCCTGACAGAACTGGACATAGAAAGCCTTTAATCAGCACTCACAAATTGCCTATTTCAACGCTGCGTTGCACCACCATTTGCGGTTGTAACCAGGCGCTGAGTTGGTAAATATCCTCCGGCGATAACTGCCCAGCGACCTGCTTTAGACGCATCATCGACAGGATGTAGTCATAGCGCGTGTTGGCGAAGTTGCGCCGGGCACGATACAACGTTTGTTGTGCAACCAGAACATCGACAATATTGCGGGTGCCCACTTCATAGCCCGCCTGAGTGGCTTTGAGTGCACTCTGTGCAGAAACGATCGATTGTTTGCGTGCTGAAACACGCGCAGAATTAGTCATCACGCGCTGGTGGGCGGAGCGCGCCGTCTGCACTGTATTTCGCCTTGCGGCTATATAGTTTTGCTGTGCAGAGTCCGCGCGGTGCGCCGACTGACGGCGTTGCGAGTGCAGTAGCCCGCCGGAATAGATTGGCATGCTTAGATTGAGCTGTATCGAAGAGCCATCAGTTTGGCGGTTAATATCCCGAGACGACGCCTCTAAAGAATTGTCAGAAAGTCCTGGGATTTTGACGCCACTAATACCATTTTGGGTTCCTTCACTATCATTTTTGTCGTAGCCCATCGACAGACTCAATTTTGGAAGGTGCTGGTACTTTTGTGCCTTGGCATTATTTTGTGCAGCCTGCTTGGCGAGCATGGCAACTTTTAATTGGAAGTTATTATTGAGCGCAAAGTCGACCCATGCCTCGCTCTCGACAGGTTCTGGCGCGGGGGCTAAAAACTGCTCCCCTAGACCCGCGAGTATCTGATGTCGGCGGCCAGTCAGCACCTGAAGTTCTTCAAAGGCGATCCGCAATGCGCCGCGCGACTCCAGGCTATTGACTGCGGCTTCATCAAATACTGCTCGTGCCTCGTGGACATCGGTAATCGGCACCAAGCCGACCTCGTAGCGCTCGCGCGTCTGCTCGAGCTGCCGTTGGATGGCGCGCTGTTCGGCATCGCGGGTTTCAGTGTTGTCAAAGGCGCGCAATATGTTGAAGTACGCTTCGCTAACACGCAAAATAAGATTTTGTTGGTCGGAGCCAAACTGTGCTTTGGCGCTGGCCGTCAGATCTTTACCTCGCTGAAACGTATACCAAGCGGGCAGGTCAAACAGCGCTTGCGATAGATTTATACCGTAGCGTTTAGTATCGGTTTTAGTCTTGTTGTCCTGCACGAAAAACGAATCTAGATCACGCATCTCGCTGGTGCTGTCGGTGTAGCTTGTGTTCGCCGTGATTCTCGGTAATAGCCTGGCGCGGGTTTGATTTCGCACCTCGGAATCGGCTCTGTAGGAGGCGCGTGCCGCGGCGATAACCGGATCTTGAGCCATGGCTATTTCGTAAATTGCCTTTAAGCTTTCCGCGGCGCTCTGGGCTGAGACCGAAGCCATTACAAAGAACGCCCAAATGAGGAGGGCAAGTTGTGCTATGCGCTGTGTATATCTAAAAGATTTCATACGCTTGTTGGATCCTTACAGCTATAAACTATTGACGTTTGGATAGTTTAGCAGAATGTTTCTCTGGCATCTCCCGTGCCGCGTAAGTGAGCGTAAAATAGTTCGATTGAAGTGACTATGCTTAGGCGTTCGAACGATGTTATTGTCTCCTCTAATATGCAACTAGCCGCGACAACGGGGGGGGATGCGCAGACATACGTTTGGTCGCGACGATGTTGAGATAGAGGCCAGCGAAACCGTCTACCAAGGTTTCTTTAAAATGCTTCGTTACAGTGTCCGCCACCGGCTATTTAACGGCGGTTGGAGTAGATTGCTTAAGCGTGAATTATTTCAGCGCGGCGATGCGGTGGGTATTTTGATTTTTGACCCAGGCAATAATACCCTGGGTTTGGTTGAGCAATTTCGTATCGGTGCATTGCAACATGCCCACGGGCCATGGCAGTATGAAGTCGTAGCTGGAATGGTCGAGTCGGGTGCGGCGCCTAGCGATGTGGCTATGCGCGAGTTGCAGGAGGAGACTGGGCTAGAGATTGATAGTCTGGTGCCGGTGTGCGACTATCTTGTGAGTGCCGGTGGGAGCGACGAAAAAATGTATTTATACTGCGCGCTGACCGATTTGTCTGGATGCGGCGGTATTTTTGGACTGCCCAGCGAGGCTGAGGACATCTCTTTTCAGGTATGGTCATACGAGCAGGTAGCGGCAGCGTTTGATGCCGGGCAGATGAACAGCGCAGCTATGACGATCAGTTGGCTGTGGTTAGAAAAAAATAGGCCGCAGTTATATAGGGACTACGTGGCGGCATCCGCGGCATCATGATAGTGTTTTTGAGTAAGTTGGGGTTGGCGATTGAGTTTAATTAAAGGGTATAAAAAGTCCCATGATCTGGCTCTGCTTCACGAGGAGTGCGAGTTAAATTATCGGCGCTTGTTGCGGGTCCTGCTGAAGCCCCGGCAGGTTGACTCGGCGGCTTGGTTGTTCGCCGCCGAGGGTGCTGAGGGCAGCGTCGAACTGCGCGTCGTCGAGGTCACTCGCTACACTAGCTTGGTGCAAATTTCAGCCGCTCAATCGGGGCCCGTTTGGCTCGATGACATCGATATAAAAGTTCGCGTTTACCGCGACGCACAGATGGTTGAAGTGGTCGAATGGAACCGCGATCGTACAATCCCGTGGGTGCTCAGTGAATCGTCGGCGATGTATGCGCGGGACGAAAAATGGCAATGGAATTTGTTTTTAAGTGAGTTGCTGTCCCATGGTCTGCGTTGTAGTAGTCGTCAGATCAAAGCGTCCCATTGATCGCCGTTGGCGCGCAGCGGTCTAGTGCCTTGGCGTAACTCCTTCGTAGAGCGATTTTTATCGAGGGCGCGCCTGCCATCGATGCTGTTAAAAATAGCAACGATCCGATCACCTGATGATTCATTTGAGTTGGCGATCGCAATCATAAATGGGTCGCTGATGAGGACTGTGTTCCGTTATAATGTTTGCTAAATTAACGATATGTGACTTATGTCTCTGCTGCTATATCTGCATGGTTTTAATAGCTCGCCAGAATCAAAAAAGGCGCGTATCAGTGCCGATTGGTTTGCGCAAAATGTACCTGATATTGAATTTCTTTGCCCCAGTTACCACCTTTTGCAAATGCCGCCATATATCGCTTGCAGTCATTAATGGACGACAACCGAGGTCGATCGGTGTATCTGATAGGGAACTCTATGGGTGGCTTTTTCGCTACCTATTTGGTCGAGACTTACGGACATCGCGCAGTTTTAGTCAATCCAGCGGTGGGATTGCATTACTATCTCGGTATTAACAGCAACTATCACAGTGGTAAAGAGTGGCTGTTTGAACCTCATTACGTCGAAGAATACCACCGTTGGGATTGTCTGAATATCGGCAATAAACACTGTTACCACGTACTTTTGCAGACCGGCGACGAGGTATTGGACTATCGCCATGCCGAGCTGCGTTACCGCGGCTGTTCGGTTAGCGTTGAAGATGGCGGCGACCACAGTTTCACTAATTTCGGCGATCATCTCGACGATATTTATCGATTTTTAATGGCATAATCTGATGGGTTTACATTGCATGAAATTACACCACTATGAGTGACTACAGCGCAAAAGATATCGAGGTTCTTACCGGACTAGATCCGGTTCGCAAACGCCCGGGCATGTACACCGATACCAGTCGGCCGAACCATTTAGCTCAAGAGGTCATCGACAACAGCGTCGACGAAGCGCTCGCCGGACATGCCAAGCGTATCGATGTCGTATTGTATGCGGATGGTTCACTGTCGGTGGCCGACGATGGCCGCGGTATGCCAGTGGATATGCACCCGGAACAAGGCATGCCAGGTGTCGAAGTGATCCTGTCTACGCTTCACTCCGGCGGTAAATTCTCCAACGATAGCTATAAGTTTTCCGGCGGTTTGCACGGTGTCGGAGTCTCGGTGGTGAATGCGCTATCGGAGAAATTGCAGGTCACAGTGAAGCGCCAAGGTAGTATCTACCAGATCGATTTTGCCGACGGCGAAAAGACTGCAGATCTCAGAGTCATCGATAGTTGTGGTCAGCGCAACACCGGCACTTTTTTGCGGTTTTGGCCGAATGCGGGTTACTTTGATTCTGTCAAATTTTCGCTGTCGCGGTTGCGCCACGTGTTGCGTGCCAAGGCGGTTCTCTGCGGTGGGCTGACGGTGTCTTTTGAAGACAAGCAGACACAGCAATCTGAGACTTGGTGCTACGAGGACGGTTTGCAAGACTATTTGCTGGGTGCTTTACAGGGCTGGGAATTGCTACCTCCGCTGCCTTTTGTGGGCGTCTTCAAAGCGCAAAACGAAGCGGCTGAATGGGCTTTGCAGTGGCTACCGGAGGGAGGTGATTTGGTTCAGGAAAGCTATGTTAACCTGATTCCAACTCCTCAGGGAGGTACCCATGTTAACGGCCTAAGAACTGGGCTATTAGAGGCGATTAGAGAATTTTGTGAATTTAGAAACCTGTTGCCGAGAGGAACCAAGTTGGCGCCTGACGATATTTGGGAACGCTGCAGTTACGTACTTTCGACCAAGCTAGCCGACCCGCAATTTTCGGGTCAAACCAAGGATCGGCTGTCCTCGCGCGAGGTTGCTAGCTTCGTCTCCGGGGTGGTTAAAGACAGCTTCAGTTTATGGCTGAATCAGCACACTGAGGAGGCTGAAAAAATTGCCGAGTTGTGTATTTTTACTGCCCAGCGACGAATGCGTGCGAGTAAAAAAGTGGTGCGTAAAAAGATTACTCAAGGTCCGGCGCTGCCGGGTAAATTGGCTGACTGTTCAAGCGCCGAAGCCGAGCGCTGCGAGATATTTTTGGTCGAGGGAGACTCTGCTGGTGGATCTGCCAAGCAGGCACGAAACCGAGAAAATCAAGCGATTATGCCGCTGCGTGGAAAGATACTCAATACCTGGGAGGTCGATTCGCAAGAGATACTGGCGTCCCAAGAGGTACACGATATTTCGGTGGCTTTGGGTATCGATCCGGCGAGCGAAAATATTGATGCATTGCGTTATCACAAGGTGTGTATTCTCGCCGATGCAGACTCTGACGGATTGCACATAGCGACTTTGCTGTGTGCTCTGTTCGTGCGCCATTTCCGCGCCCTTGTGAGCGCTGGGCAT
>JAPKCN010000058.1 GCA_028822945.1 Porticoccaceae bacterium
GACCGAACAGCGGGGCGAGAGCTACTAAGGTTTTAATCATCATAAGGTTTTCGTCGATCTTAAGGCTGACCTCTGAAATGATTTTTTCGCGAACTTGACGGGCGCGCTTAGAACTGCGCTCTGGCCGCGCTTCCCAAGTATTCAGGGCCAACTCTACGTCACCCCCGACTGCGCCGCGAAGATACCACATGCGCTCGAAGAGCAGCGTCCACATCACGAACAAAAGAACTACGATAGCCCATAAAACCGCGCCACCCATGTCCATGAATTTACCTACGTCAGCTAGTAAATCGCTGAGAAACATCTCATTTAACCTCGACTGAGTCGGCGACAATACCGGCGCTCTGCTCCTCGAGCACATGGAGTATGCGCTGTGCCTTGCCGTTCACTAAGGTGTGCATCAATACAGTGGGAATAGCCACCACCAATCCGAGTACTGTGGTAATCAGCGCTTGTGAGATGCCGCCAGCCATCGCCTTTGGGTCACCAGCACCAAAAAGTGTAATCATTTGAAAGGTGATAATCATACCGGTCACGGTTCCCAGCAGACCTAGCAGCGGCGCAACCATGGCAATAATTTTTAGCAAGTTGAGGCCAGATTCGATCGCCGGACGCTCCTTCAATACCGCTTCGTGAAGCTTGAGCTCTAGCGACTCCGGATCCAATTTAGGATTATTCTGTGCTACTTGCAACACACGGCCAAGTGGATTTTTAAGATTCGGCGCGCTGGTTTTTAATTGCGAACTAACCCCTGATGACATCGAAAATAGTACGAAGAATCGCCATAGTGCAAGCAGAATTGCAAAGGCAAAGACACCCGTAATGACATAGCCCACGATACCGCCAAAATGCCAGCGTTCGATCAAAGTTGGGGTGTTAATCAGCGCTCTCAATAAGCCGCCACCCAAGGGTCCAGTAGGATCCAAACCAACTTTGGTAAACCCAGAACTGGCTACCTGAAGTTCGTCTGCGCTACTTTGATGCTTGCCTGCAGGTTGTCGGGGCAACTCAGATACAGAGCCCGTGCCAGTATTGTACTCGAGGTACATACCGCTAGCGAGCAGATTGTAGGTACCCACGCGCACCACTTCCATCTGCTGTTGCTCTCCACTGGCCAACGTTACAGTGCGAGTGAACTTGACAATTCGACCGCTCTCTACCATCTCGCGTTGCTGTTCATACCAGAGCTTCTCAATATCTTCGATCGAGGGCAGGCGGGTGTCACTACTCATTTTTTCGATCAACTCATCGAGAAATTCCGTACGCCCAGGAATTTGTGCACTAACCACCGACTGTCTCAAATTCTCTCGGATATCGCCAGCAGCACCCGTTAAATGCCCAAATAATTCCTTGAGCGAGCCGAGACGCTTGTCCAACTGCGCTCTCAGGGCGGCGATCTTCTGTTCGTTGTCTCGAATATTTTGCTCTAACCGATCCGAGCGACGCTCTTCGCTAGTGCGCTGATCTTCAGCTTTTTTTAACAACCGCGTCTGATCTTTTTTGTCCGAATTAAAATCTGCCTGGCGTTGCTTGTAATCTTTGGTTTCAGAAATTTTCGAGTCCTGAATCATCTGTAACAACTGCTCAAGACTTTTTGCGTCCTGCGCGACCGCCGCGGAACTTAAGAGTGCGCTTGACAACAGCGCCGCACAGAGTGTGATAGTGTGGGTTTTCATCGGACAACCTCCGGGGCAGTGATGGGCATTTCAAGAACATCTTGAGTGGTCAGTTTCTTAGCGATACGAATTCCCTGATCCACCGGTCGACGGTATTCCGAACCCAGCGTTTGCCATGTACCGGAATCTTTATTCCAAGCACCTGTTTGAGCCTTATCCTTGGTCTGATAAGCCAGCGCGACGCGTCCGATACGGAGCACATCGACCTCCACGTCTGAACCGTTAGAGTTGATGTCGATCATGTCTCGGTACGTCTCTAATGACTGGCTATACTCGGATTCGATATCATAGACCTCGAGGATTTGACGGAATTTTTCAGCCGAAGAGAATCTAGCGCTGTCGAGATTATCGGATAAGTCCGCAACTGCCTGCTCCCGCTGATCTTTCTTAAAGGGCATATCCAAACCGATAAAGTCCTCCAACGACTTGAGCATGCTGATCATGAGTGGCGTGATACCACGCTCGATGACAGTGGCGTTCGCAATTGAGTCTTCAAGTTCTGACATCATCTGGTTTTGGCTAGCAATCTGTCGGTCGAGTTGGGAGTTGTATACTTGCAGTGATTCAATTTGCTTGTTGACCTGCTTGAACTCCTGCAACAAACCATCGGTTTGATCGGCAATTCGGTCGACCTTGACCTGAGCTACCTGCGCAGCTTTAACTTTCGCGGCACCCGCAGAGAGTAAGTCTTGAACGTCCGCAGCCTGAGCCCAATTAGCGCTCAGTGCGGTGCTGAAAATGACACAACATGTCAGTGCTTTAAACGGTTGTTTTCTCATAATTCCCTCAATTTGGGCGTGGCGGTTTTTTTGTCTGAGCGAGAGTGTCTGTTTTTTTCATAAGACTTTCACGCACTTAAAATTTCAGCGTTCTTTGTAACAGGGTGGAGAAAAAGAAGCAATTTGCCAAGGCGAAAAACGCCTTAATGGGAATAAAGTCCCGCGATTGTGTTACCAAAGGTAACAGCGTTAGAGCGCAGAACGCTCGAGTATAACAAATTGATAGGCGTAATCAGCAGACTGGGATCCTGGCGTTCGCTCAAGTTCGCGCCATTCAGTGCGCACAAAATCTGGAAAAAACGTATCGGCGCAAATCTCGGCGTCGATCTCAGTCAAATAAAGACGGGTTGCGTAAGGCAGTGCTTGGCGATAAACCTGCTCGCCGCCAATCACCATAACTTCGTCCTGCTGGCGCTGCTCACAGGCCGAATATGCTGCGCTTAGGGCCGCTTCCAGGCTCCTCTCGACCTGCACACCATCGGCCCGCCACTGGGTGTCTCGAGAGATCACAATATTTACACGACCCGGCAGCGGCCTGCCGATTGATTCAAATGTTTTGCGCCCCATGATCAGTGGCTTTGCCATAGTAATGGCTTTAAAGTTCTTCAGGTCTTCAGGTATATGCCAGAGCAATCGATTGTCTAATCCAATCGCAAAATTTCGACTGAGCGCAGCGATAATAGACAAGCGGATCATACCGCGATCGGAGCCGAAATGGCATCGTGACAACGGTAATTTTGCAACTCGAAATCATTAAAACTAAAAGCAAAAATACTCTCTACTTTGTCGTTTATGGCCAACTGAGGCAGTGCTATTGGGGGGCGCTGCAATTGCCGAGCGACTTGTTCAAGATGATTTACATAGAGATGCGCATCGCCAAAAGTATGCACGAACTCTCCAAGTTCGAGCTGGCAGACACTAGCGATCATAGTTGTCAGCAGTGCATAGGACGCAATATTAAAGGGTACGCCGAGGAAGACATCGGCACTGCGCTGATAGAGCTGACACGAGAGCTTTCCCTCGCTAACGTAAAACTGAAACAAACTATGGCACGGCGGCAGGCCGGATTTGACCATGACTGGCAGGTCCGCAGGGTTCCACGCCGACACCAAATGGCGGCGGGAATCAGGGTTACGCTTGATGTCTTCGATAACTAATGCCAGTTGGTCGACACCGTCGAAATCTCGCCACTGCTTGCCGTAAACCGGACCAAGGTCGCCAAATTCAGCAGCGAAATCGTCATCATGTCGAATACGCTCAACAAACTCGGCCATCAATCTCTTGCGCTCGGGCGATCCTGGCGGGCAGTCGATATGACCAGACGTTTCGCGCAGCCAATTTTTAAAAGGCCAGTCACTCCATATTCCCACGCCATTATTAACCAAATAACGAATGTTAGTATCGCCGCGCACAAACCACAGAAGCTCGTGGAGAATAGATTTAAAATGAACTTTTTTGGTAGTTACGAGTGGAAATCCAGTCGCCAGATCAAAGCGCATCTGGTAACCAAAAATACTCAGAGTGCCAGTGCCAGTGCGATCGTCTTTTCGGACACCAAAGTCTTGTATATGACGCATTAACTCAAGGTACTGTTGCATAAAAGTTTATTCCCGAGAAGGTTCCAGCAAAACGCGCTGCACTGTTTTGCGCATAAACCACAAACCAGCGAGCAACATAGGTACGCATAGCCACTGACCCCGGGTCATCCAATTAAATAATTCGATAGTCGCCTGCTGGCCGACAAATTGTGCGTCTGGTTGGCGCACAAACTCCACCGCAAATCGAACCGTGCCATAACCCAGCAAAAAGAGTCCAGAAACCTCTCCGTATAGGCGCGGCTTGCGCGCAAACCAACTGATCAGCAAAAAAAGCACCAGACCCTCGCCAAACGCTTCATACAACTGAGATGGATGGCGCGCCAACTGTTCGGGATCGGCGGGGAATAACATCCCCCAGGGGAGGTCGGTAGGCCGCCCCCAGAGCTCTTGCCCAATAAAATTACCCAGCCGACCAAATAGTAAGCCGGTCGGCACCAAAGGCGCAATAAAGTCAGTCAATCCGAGAAATGGCACTTGGTACTTACGGGCAAAAAATAATGCCGCACAAATAACCCCCAATAGACCGCCGTGAAATGACATACCACCCTGCCATATGCGTAATACTAATATCGGGTCGGCAAGCCACGGCCCGAGGCTGTAGAACAACATGTAACCGAGGCGCCCTCCTAGGATAACGCCCCAGGCACCATAGACGATAAGGTCTTCTACCTGCTCGGGCTTAATCGGCGACCATGGACGGCGACTTGTGCGATTAGCCAACTGAAAAGCGACCACAAAGGCGAGCAAATACATCACGCCATACCAGTGAACCTGAACTGGCCCTAAAGACAACGCCACAGGGTCGAACTCGGGATGGGTAATCATGACAACCTCCTATTTATGCGTGGCGGATGATAGCCTTTTATGCAACCACCTACCACCGAGCAATTGATCGATTTGTCGGGATGACAGCCTCGACAAAGACGCGTTAAACTATTCGCATGTGCCTTATCGCCCTCGCCTTTGAAACAAACCCCGACCTGCGCTTGGCGATATCCTCCAATCGAGACGAATTCTATGATCGACCAACCGCAGCGATGGATTGGTGGTCGTCAGATAGTATTTTAGCTGGTCGCGACCTCCAGGCCGGGGGCACTTGGCTGGGGTTGTCCAGGCGTGGGAGATTTGCCGCGATAACGAATTTTCGCGGCCATTTTGGCCCCGAAAAGCCACTCTCGAGAGGCCACTTGGTAAGAGACTTCTTGACCTCGACAGCCGCTGCAGCTGACTTTGCTGCTGCCGTAAGCCGACAATCTAACCGTCGTGCAGGTTTCAATTTGATCCTTTTTGACGGTGGCTCACTGCATTATTTAAATAACTATGAGCAAACTTGCTATGCACTTGGACCTGGCGTCTACGCCTTGAGCAATTACCAACTGGATTGCCGTTGGCCAAAAGTCGAGTACGCCCGAAAACAACTTAGCCATAATCTGGCGACGCCAATGAATGCTCAAGACCGACTTGCTGATCTGACGACACTCCTATCGGAGCGCCAACCCTATCCGGAAAAGCTGTTGCCAGATACCGGCGTCCCACATAGGTGGGAAAAGATTCTGTCGTCGCCGTTTATCGTTAGCGAAGGTTACGGAACACGCGCTTGCACTGGCGTCTTGATCAGCAATCGCGGTGAGGTTGCGGTGATGGAAAAGGCCTACAACGACGGGGTACTGCAGACTAGCCAGCAATTCGACTTTCAGCTGTAACCTCTAGAGTAGCGATGAATGATAAAGTTTTGAGAGCTCCGGTTGTCCTAACTCCCGAGCTAACAAATTGGCTACAGCGGCGGCATCCAACAATCGTAGCGCGCGTCTTGCCAATTCTTTAGCCCGACTATGGGGCACTTGCAACAACATAGATTTTACTTTTGGCAACCCAGTAGCACTCATCGACAAATGCCGATATCCCAAGCCGGTGAGTAGCACCGCTCCCAATGGATCGCCGGCAAGCTCGCCGCAGACGCTGACCTCACAACCGACCGCATTGGCCTGCTCATAAATAATACTCAAGGCTTTTAACACGCTCGGGTGAAGAGAGTTATAAAGATTTGCAACGCGCGGATTGTTGCGGTCAACGGCGAGTAAATACTGCGTCAAATCGTTGGTTCCGACAGACAAAAAACTTACTCTGCGGCTGAGTGCTTTTACCTGGTAAACGGCGGCGGGTACTTCGATCATAGCACCCACCGGTGGACGCTCAATTCTAAGTCCCTCTTCGGTAGTTAGCTCTTGATAGGCACGGTCAATTAGGTCGAGGGCACACTCCAATTCGCTGACACTACTGATCATTGGCAACATTATACGCAAATTTTCAAACCCTTCAGAGGCACGCAGCATCGCACGGATCTGAACTAAAAATATCTCCGGATGATCTAGTGAAATTCGGATTCCACGCCAGCCTAAAAACGGATTTTCCTCCTCGATTGGAAAGTAGGGTAGCGCCTTATCGCCGCCGATATCCAAAGTGCGCATAGTCACTGACCGCGGGGAAAAGGCCTGCAACTGTTCCCGATAAATAACCATTTGCTCGTCTTCGGTGGGAAAACTAGAGCGCATAAAAAACGGAATCTCAGTGCGATAAAGACCAACCGCCTCCGCGCCACTTCTCAAAGACCTCAGAGTGTCGTGCCGCAACCCAGTGTTGACCCAAAGCGCGATGCGCTGACCGTCGGGCATTTCACAGGGAATATCACGCAATTTTTCGAGGTCTTTGTTCAGCAGTTTTTCTTCTCGTTGACGCTTTAAGTAGGCTCGCCGACAGGTGCGCGATGGCCGGCTTATTACCGTCCCCTTAAAACCGTCGACAATGAGTTCCTGACCCTCAAGTTCCGCCAATGGCAGATTAATGGCCCCCATTATGGTCGGAATACCCAGAGCTCTGGCGACAATAGCCAGATGCGAATTACTCGAACCCTTTAGTGAAATAATACCGACCAGTCGGTTGGCAGGTATATCTGCAAGGACCGCTGCCGATAAATCTTCACCAACTAAAATCGCCCTACGCGGCATAACCGCAGCAGCCATATTGTCTTTTTGCAAGTACCCAAGAACCCGCTTGCCGAGATCGGATACATCCGCTGCTCGCTCTCGCAGGTAGGCATCATCCATTTTTCGAAAGGTTTTTACATGTTTAAGAATCACCGCACTCCACGCCGTCGGTGCGGTCTGACCCGATTCGATTGCGCTGACCACCTCACCCACCAGCGAACTGTCGTCGAGCATCCGGATATAGACTTCGAATAGGGCAAATTCCTCTGAGCTCAGTTTGTCTTTTAAACCGGCGCCCAGATTACGCATATCGCTTTTTGCGGAATCCAGAGCCTCACGAAATCGGCTGATTTCACTTTCACTGTCGGTGGAATAGCGCTCTGGAACCAAGGTTAAATCAGAACTGCGAACTGAGAGCACGGCACGCCCGATGCCGATACCGGGGGCACTGGCGATACCCTGAAAAGTCGCTTCGCGACTCTTGCCACGACCACTCAACGATAGGCGCTTCAGAACTCCAGTGGCTTCGGCATGGGCGATAGCGCCCGACAATTGAGCGCTCACAGTGACTACAAACGCCTCTTCTTCACTGGCAAAACGTCGCTCGGTGGTTTGCTGTAAAACCAATACGCCAAGTACCTTGCGCTGATGGATAATAGGGACGCCGAGAAAAGAGTGATATGGCGCTTCTCCTGCGTCTTCAAAATAGACAAAATTTGCGTGCTGGTCGGCGTTTTGTAAGTTAAGTGGCTCTTCTCTCGCCGCGACAAGTCCAACCAGTCCCTCGCGCATCGCCAGACGAATTTTCCCGATGGCCTCTTGGCGTAGCCCCTCAGTTGCCATCAAGACATAGCGTTGATCGCGCGGGTCGAATAAGTAAACTGAGCATACTCCTGCGGCGAGTGAAGACTTCAACTCCTTGACAATTATGCTGAGCACCTCAGGCAAACTTCGAGCACTGTTAACTTCCTGAACTATAGCGCGCAGTGAAGCTAGCATAGCGACTGCCCAGTGTCACAATGCATCAGCTGAAGGCGCTGGTTATGTCCGGAAAATTCCTTTAGGGCTGCCCGATAAACGCCGCGTTTAAACGCTACAACAGCGTCGATAGGATGCCAGTAATTAACCCACTGCCAATCGTCGAACTCCGGCGCGTCAGTAGTATCGAAGCGGACTTTAGCAATCGGTGCCTCGAGTCGCAAAAAATACCATTTTTGCTTTTGTCCAATACATACAGGTTTCTGGCTTTTGCGTTGCATGGCAACCGGTATTTTATAGCGCAACCAACGCCGGGTACTTTGGATGATGCTTACATCCCCAGGTCGCAAACCGATTTCCTCGTGCAACTCGCGATATAGCGCCTGCTCGGGGCTCTCATGGCTATCGACACCCCCTTGGGGAAATTGCCAGGCCGCTTGACCCACTCGCTTGGCCCAAAATACTTTGCCGTAACCATCGCTGAGAACAATCGCAATATTTGAGCGAAAACCTTCTTTATCTAACAAGTTTGTCACTTCCTTTTTACCTAATAGTGCCAGCATAAAAACGGATTAATTGTGCCGCGGCGGCAACTTGAGATTGCGTAACACTAAGGCACGGCATCTTGTAACAGCCTAACAAATATCCGCGGTTTGTGGAAATACCGCCGCCTCTTTTCGATTTGAATAATAATCTAAACGCCACTCGTTAAAAGATGGCTAAACACACCTAAATCCGATGGGCATACTCAATGTCTTGATGCGTGAGCACACAACCAACCGATTAATTGTCGTGCCGATCGGTAATACGACAGAAACAATCGCAAATACCGCAGCATTTATCTAAAGCAAAACCAACCTCCTCAATGCAACCGCGACAAAAAAATTTAGAAAAAGGCTACTTTAATGACCGCCACGCTATTGAAGATATTATGCAGATCACATGTGTCGACCGCTGCGCGCCTGTTTATTTGTCACACTCGTTACGCGATCGCGCCAACCGACAGGACGGAGAGGTTATGTGACCTCGCTAGTAACGCACAACGGCCGCAACTCAAAGATCTTGATCCTCGACTAAGGCGCGGTAACCCTCCAAGTCTAATAAATCTTCGATGCTGTTAATATCTCGGGGCTTTAAACGCATAAACCAGCCAAGATCGTAAGGCGAACTATTCACCATACTCGGGTCGTCTTGCAACCCAGCATTGACCTCGACAACTTCACCGGAGATCGGTGTATAGATGTCAGAAGCAGCCTTGACCGACTCGACCACAGCCACTTCTGCTCCTGCGTCAATTTCAGCGCCCACATCTGGTAATTCGACGTAGACCACGTCACCCAAAGCATCTTGAGCATGATCGGTGATCCCAATCAAAACTGACCCATCGGCCTCCACCTTTACCCATTCATGACTTTCCGAATACTTTAATTCGGCGCGAAATTCGCTCATTGCCTCCTCCAGATTTTTAAATAAGTCAATTTTTTATATCTTCGATCGGGTATTTTAACGTGCCATCGAGATAAATGTAGACTAATTTTTAACTAGCATTGAGCGGCACATACAAAGTCGTATAATTAGCAATTTTTGAGCATTCACATTAAACCTAAGGTTCCTAATATGCATCAGCGATGCCTCCAAACGGCTCTACTACTAATAGTATTTACGCTCTCATCCAAGAGCCATGCCGAGCAAATCATACTTACTAACG
>JAPKCN010000248.1 GCA_028822945.1 Porticoccaceae bacterium
TGGTAATCGTATTCCCTCCACGGCAATATTGAAGCCCGCCGAGACTACCATTTTAAACTGCTGACTGCCGCTGTCGAGAAGTGGATTGGTATGATTCATGTGTATAAACCAGCCCTTTTTACGTTGTTTCGCAGACAGACCCTGAAATACATACATAGTTTCAGTCACGAGCGGATGCGGCACCTTTGACATATCTCGACCTGGCAATTCACCCGCACCAAAAAATGTGGCATCGAGCAATGCATAGTCTACTTCGGCGATTGCATCAGCTAGATCGGTTTCCCAAACCGACCACTTATTAATATCCGGGATAAATAAAGCAACTTTAGCATCGCTGGCAATTTTGTAACCTTTCGTTTCCGAGAATTCATCGCGATGGGGTACCAAGATCGGCGTGACCACTATTCCGTCAAGATCGACTGCCACATTGTGTCTCAAATCACGCAAACTAATATTTTTATAGTCTACCAGTTGGCTCCATGGGCCATTTTTGCGGAGATATTCCCGCATTTTGGGCATTGCATACACGGGTAATTTGCTAGTCGCCATCGCCTCGTGACCAAAAAAGATCAACCCAGAATAATGACCAATATGAACCGCTGGTCGGCGCTCATTATTCGCGCATTATTTACCCGATTGGATAGCTTTCAGACGATTCAAAAAGATACGCAAATGGCTACCAACATCCTTTCTGAGCGCGTACAAATTCTGCAAGACAAAGACATTATAACTAAGGCCAAACTGCCTCAGAATCGTCATATGAAATATCTATTGACAAAAAAGGGACGGGGCATTTGTCCTATAATACTAGCCTTGATGGAGTCGGGAGATACTTGGTACAAAGATAGCCACGATCAGCCGCTGACGCTGACGCATAAACCTTGCGGAAACCCATTAGTTATGCAGGTTGCTTGCTCGGCTTGCGATGGTATTTTGTTACCTCAAGAAGTTACTTACAAGCTTGAGCGGGCACTCTAAACTATCGCCTGGCTAACAATCTCCTCTGCCGAGGGTCAGCCGTAAAAACGGTGATAAGAGCAAACGTAGACCTCACAAAAAAATGGTAACCCGGCAATCCTACGGCGTGGATTATTTGACTAAACCTTGCTCTTTAGCCCACATGTGCGAGCGCCGCATCCCCTCATCAAACGCAATCTCAGGCGCCCAACCTAAAATCGTTTGAGCTTTAGCAATGCTGAACCAGCTTTGAGTCGACAACTGCAAAACCGTCGCGGTCGACGCCTCGTTTACACCACCAGTTAAATCGGCAATTTTACTGGCCGCCGCCGCCGCTAGCAGAGCGACGCGAGTTGGTACCGTCAATGGCCCCCGTTTGCCCAGCCATTTAAAATGGTGACTGAAAAAGTCGTGGGTTGTTATATAACCACTGCAAGACAAATTAATAATTTCTCCGGCGGCCTCTGGGGTTGAGACAGCCAAGCCTATACCGCGGATAAGGTCATCGATATATATTGGGCGAAAAAGACCCTGTCCTCTGGCTGGCAACATAAATTGCCCCTTGGTAATCGCCTCGAGAGGCAGCGTAACCCAAGGTCGGCTGCCCGGCCCATAGACATCGCCTGGGCGAATAATGACCGCCTGCATATCACTTTTTGCAGTCGCGGCTAAGACCGCATGCTCAGATGCCAGTTTAGTTAATACGTAGCTGCCGCCATCGGCATGCACCGGATGAGTCTCGTCGAGCTCACCGACTGCGGCATTACCATAGGCCACGATCGATGAAATATGCACAAAACGCTCTACGCGATATTTAACTGCTGCTGCCACCAAGTTGCCCGTTGCTCTGACATTGATATTCCACATATCTGCATCCGAGATAGCATTTGAGACGATAGCGGCGGTATGAATCACTACGTCGCAATCTTCCAGCAATTGAGCAAAAGTGTGCGGTTTACCAACATCGCCCTCTATAATATCAACGCCATTGGTAACTAAATCGACCCCCACTACCGCTATACCTTGGGCTCTGTAATGGCGCATTAGAGCACCACCAATAAAACCATTAGCACCTGTTATCAGTACTTTGGGCAATATTCTTTTATGTGTTTTTTCACTCATAATGGGCCTTCTTTAAATCGAGTATTTATAGCCTGTTAGCGCATATTGTTGCGATAAAATTGGCCAACCAAAGCGACCAAGGGCATTCTTGGCAACAGCGCGGCGAGCCAACTGGTCACGCGATTGGATATTCCTGGCACCAGTGTCGTGCGTCCCGCCAGACAGGCGACAATGCCCTGCTCTGCAACGTCAGTGGCCGACTGCATCATTCCCTGTGGAATTGATAATCGACCTCCTTGGTCGGGGTTATTCATCATCCTAGTCGCGGTAAAGCCGGGGCACAGAGCGGTTGCGGTAATCCCTGAATGATTGGCCGTGAGTTCATTTGCAAGTGCCTGAGTAAACGCCAAGACATAGGCCTTACTCGCCGCGTAAACATTTTGATTGGGAATCGGTGTCCATGCCGCGAGCGACGCAAGATTAAGAATATGACCGCCCCCTCGCGCAATCATATCGTTTGCATAGAGATGCGTTAACGATGTCAGGGCGAGCATATTCACCGCCATCATTTTTTCTTGGGT
>JAPKCN010000059.1 GCA_028822945.1 Porticoccaceae bacterium
ACCTCTGGATCTGATGTTATGCGCATATTGCCGCAACCCAGCATGCTAAGAAAAATAAGCAGTCCCGAGACCGTCAATAATCTAGGTTGCATAATATGTGTACTCTTAAGTTATGATAATTGAATCGCACTATCCGGCGCCTATTGCTGAGCGATGGCGTTAGTTTAACCGCAGCTAACGCGTGACTGACTCCCAGTTTAGCCCTAAGAACACTTACCAACAAACCCACAGTCCGCACAATATAATTAATGCGGTCCAAGCGCATGATCCATCTAAGGGTTGCTACGCGGTTAGCGGCCGCCGACAATTTATTTTAGATTCACTTTATGATTGCATAATTTTTCTCAATCTGTGACTCGTAATTGTTAGCTACATCACGGTTCTTACTATTGCACTATCAAACAACGTAAATTCTGCGGCACAGTGTATCGGTGTCCCAAGCGACACCGGCTAAGGCCAGCGTAACCGATCACTCATCAACTAATGCACAAACGTGGGTCGAGATGCATAAAAATGACTAATTATCATTCACCGAAAATACCCTGTGACAGCCAAAGTAAATATTGTTATTCGGCTAAATTGTTTCATCCGTGTAAATTTTATATGGGCTCTATGCCTGGTTAGAACACTCATTAGCATTAACTTAACTGCTTCCACACATCGCGCAATAATCGATGATTTGGCTATTCTACATGTTCATATCGATCGACTACCAACCGCATTGCAGATCCTTATTTTTATCTACCAACCAGCTATTTAACGGGGCAAAATAATCAATAATCGCACTTCCATCCATCGCGCGCTGTCCAGTCATTGCCTGCATCGCTTCTGGCCACGGCTGGCTCTGCCCCATACTCAGCAAATCGCCGAGCTTTTGTCCTGCGACCTTGTTATTGTAAATTGAACACTCGTGGAGAGGGCCCTCATACTCGGCACTCTCACATAGTGCTTGATGAAACTGAAACTGCATAATAAACGACAAAAAGTAGCGCGTATAAGGCGTATTACCGGGGATATGATACTTAGCTCCGGCGTCAAAATTAGTTTCAGTACGCGTCACAGGCGGTGCTATACCCTGATAGGACTCGCGTAATTTCCACCAGCTCGCATTGTAGTCCTCGGGTGCAATCTCACCCGAAAAAACCTGCCAGCGCCATTCATCAATCATCTTCCCGAAGGGTAAAAAGGCAATTTTCATCAACGCCATTTTCATTTGTTTGTTTATCGTCGCCTCGTAGCTCTCGTCGGCCGTATCGATCAAACCCACTTCCTTTAAATAGGCAGGCGTCATAGATAGCGTTACGGTATCGCCGATGGCCTCGTGGAAGCCGTCGTGAGCACCGCCTTTAAAGACAGGCGGTTGATCTTTGTACATCAGGTAATAGTAGATGTGACCTAGTTCATGGTGGAGGGTCTCAAAGTGCTCCTCGGTAATTTCTACGCACTGCTTTATCCGCGGGTCTTCGCCGTTGGCGATATCCCAGGCACTGGCATGACACACCACATTGCGATCTTGGGGCTTTTTAAGCATTGAATTTTGGTAAAAGCTGTCGGGTAGCTCCGGCAATCCTAAAGAGGTAAAAAAGCCCTCAGCAGCCTCGGTCATCTGCCGTTCATCATACCCTTGATCAACCAGCGCAGCGGTCACATCGAGGGAACTGACATCCTCATAAGGCTCTACCAGATCATAGATATTCTCCCAGCTTTGCGACCACATATTACCCAGTAAATGCGCCGGAATAAGCCCGTCGGCAGGGACTTTTTCGGTCCCATAGGTAGAGCCTAGCCTATCACGCACATAGCAATGCAGTTGTTCATAAAACGGCTCTACTTGACCCCAGAGGCGACGTGATTCAGTCACAAAGGACGGACTATCCATGTCATAACCACCTTGCCACAGTTCGGCTAAGTTATTGTAGCCAACGTCGCGCGCACCTCGATTGGCAATTTCGACAAAGCGTTGATACTGCTCTCGATATGGCGGCGATACCTCGCGCCAACCCCGCCAGACATCGAGTAGTTCATCGTAGTCGCGAGACTCGGCAAGAATCTTTTCGAGATCCTGCAACTCGCGGCACTCGCCCTGAGGGTTACAATAGCTGCCGGAGCCATACTGGCCTTCCATATCGGTAAGAATTTCCGACAGCTCCGATTGCAGGGCGGGATCATTTGGTGCCGGTGCCGACGACCCGCGCAGCATCAACGCAATAGCGCGCGCCGTTACGGGGTCCATCGGCATATCTCGATACTGTTTCGCCTGCTCTACCATACGACTTTCGAATGCTAAACCACGCTCGCCGGCCTTAGCCGCAAGGATCGCCGTGTCCGGCGTAATATAGGTATTGCGCACCCAAAAAGCGGCATCCAACTCGGTCGACAAGAGCAGTCCCTCAGCCTGGATACGGGCAACAAACTCAGCCGCCGACTCGCTTTGATTTGCCGGTCCGTCGGACATTTGCATCGCGCTAGCGGCCTGGTAGTCGTCTTCAGTGGAGACTTTAATGGGGTCGGACTGACTACCTTCGGACGATCCATCGTCGCAACCGAGCATGATTAGGGCCAGTGTTAATACAGCGACCAAATGAATTGGCATATCCTAAACTCCCTATTATTGACGTTACTTTTTCTTGTCTGCGCAGCGCTTTTAGTCTGCGCCACGTGTCATTTTTGTAATCAACGGCGATATTATAAGCATACCAATAGCAATACTAATAGCGATATAACCCACCTGCGTGTAAACCTCTATATAGCCGGTTTTGGCCTCGGCCACGTTGGTCATCTGTCCACCAATAGTCTCGGCGCCGGTAGTTCGAGCAATCACGCCGGCGAGATAGTTGGATAAGCCCGAGTATAAAAACCAAGCGCCCATCGTCATACCAACAATCCGCGTAGGCGCCAATTTAGTCACCACCGAAAGGCCCACGGGAGAGATCATCAGTTCACCCATGGTATGGATCCAGTAAACTAAAAATATAAAGACCACTGGCGTCAAACCAATCTCACCAGAACCGCGCATACCGGCCACCAACGCCAGAAAACCAATTCCAGCCATGGCCACGCCGAGAGCGAACTTGACCGCTGTCGGTGGATTCAGGTCACGCTTCGCTAGCCATATCCACAACCAGGCGATCAGTGGGGCAAACAAGAAAATAAACCCGGCATTCAGCGACTGGAAAACTGGACCCGGCACCGACAAACCGAGAATTTCTCGATCTACCAACCGCGCCGTAAACAGATTGAGTGACGAACCCGCTTGCTCGAATAGCGCCCAAAAAGGGATTTGCGCTAAGATGAAGTAGATCGCCGCAAGCATCCGCGAGCGCTCGTCATCGACCAGGTTGAGTAATGCATAACCGACCATACCGATCAACATAAACAACCCGAGCGGTCCGAGTATACCGCCGACCATATCCTCGTTGCGCACCAGCAGCATCGACAGGGCAATAATACCAAAACCGACTAAATAGCAGGCCCACTCCACCGTAATCACTCCCAAAACTTTTTCCTTGAGCTTTTCGGTTGACGGCGGTTCGGCCTTGCCGTCGAGCCAATCCTGGCAGGACAAAAAGATTACTAACCCAATGAGCATACCGATACCTGCAAGCCCAAAGCCATATTTCCAGCCATGCACAATGCCCAGATAACCACAACAAATTGATGCCAAAAAGGCCCCTATGTTGATGCCCATATAAAAGATGGTAAAACCCGAATCCCTGCGCGTATCACCAAACCCATATAGCGAGCCAACAATAGTAGAGATGTTGGCCTTGAGAAAACCGACGCCGGCGATCAATAGCGCCAGCGATAGATAGAGTATATTGAGATAAAACTCCTCGGTCTCGACACTCATGGTGAACTGATCGCGCGGGATCGAGGCCGGCAGCCCAACCACTTGAGGCTGTGCCACCAGCATGTGAGTTTCACTGAAACTGACCGCCGAGATACCGGTGTCGCTAACAATTTGCTGCCGCGCATCGCCGCCCCGCCCATCGAGGGTGATTTGATATTGATCGCTCTGATAATTTAGCAGTTGCTTCGAACCACTGCCCTCAAAGGTCATACCAAAGTGACCCAAGGTCAACAAAATAGCGCCAAATGTAACTGCCTTGCGCGGTCCGAGATAGCGATCAGCGAGTGACCCTCCGACCACAGTCATCACATATACCAGAGCGGTATAGGCGCCGTAGAGAGTACTGGAGCGCTCGTCGGAGAACAAAAAATGCTGGGTCAAATAGACGACAAGGAGACCACGCATTCCGTAGTATGAAAAACGCTCCCACATCTCAGTTAGAAACAGAATAAACAATCCTCGAGGGTGCCCCAAAATAGTTCTTTCAAAACCGTCATGGACTGTCGTGCTAATCGCAGCCTGCTGCTTTATAGAATCTTTCTCTGCTGACATCGGTATTCACCTAAATAATTATAATTGACGTTCCGAGCCTATCGTTGCGAGCAAACTGCGAACAAACTGCGAACAATGCAGTTTTTTATAACCGCTGTATGCGCTCAGTTTTAGATGCTCAAAGTGATCGATAATGACGAAACATAATTTATCTGATTGTCCATGAGCATAGTAGAAAATCCATGCTGGTGCATCGCCATCGCTAAGAAATTCTGCATTGACCCATTTTTAGTATGGGTATACCCACCAACTCGACCGCGGCACGCGCCTTTAAACGTTACCGGCATGCTTAACAGACTTTATATTAACGCTCAAAAAATAATAAGACCAAACACACTAAAATAGTCAAAGCCATACCGCGATTAAACCAAACAAGATTATTGGACGCCTGTAAAAAACCGCCAATGGTACGACCTAACAATAACCAACAGCCGCTACTGGCTAAAATCACTACGACAAATATCACCGCAATCAGCACGCTACTTTGCAGCGCCGCACCGGTGATGACAAACTGCGCAGTGATGGCAGTACCCATAGCCCAACCTTTAGGATTGAGCCACTGAAACCCCGCCGCTTGCAAAAACGAAAAGGGTTTGGTCACCTCTCCGGCGCTGCCAACGCTCTGAGCAGTTGCGATCTTCCAAGACACGTAGAGTAATAACCCTGCCGCCGCCCACCGCAGTGCCTCGCGCAATACACTACTGCGCTGAAAAATCTCGCCAAGAAATAGGCCAATCATGAGCACCATAAACGCATATCCCAAGGCAACCCCCAGCACATGGGGGATAGAGCGGCGCACGCCAAAGTTAGCCGCCGACGCCGCTAGCATCGCGTTATTTGGACCGGGAGTTATCGACGCCACCAGTGCCAAACTAAATAGCGTCAACAGGTTGTCTAGTGACAGAGGTATCAGCATTGATGATGCCGTGTGATCTTTTTAATCTTACTCATAAACCTCATGATAGCCATAGTAACCCTCAAGGCGGATTTGTCTGCGCTGCCTGTCACAAGCCAAAACCCTCTCAGTTCGGGGGTACTGCGGCGCTAGGACAAGCCAACGTGCCAAGGCGACAGCAGATACAGAAACGCCAAGAATGAATGTATACATAGTTTACAGCCATATGTAACGCAGTTCTATCGGTCCAAGTAAGTCATTAGGGGCAGACATGCCCGCAGGTTCCCGCGGCAATGGCAGCCACAGTAAAGCGCAAAGATCTCGCCACTAGATTACTCACCGCAAGACGCTGCGACCGAGTTACTCATGAGGGCGCGACCGCTTACTTATTCAAAAGCAACGTCGCTTCGATAGCCCGGAATTCGGTCGCCGCATCGATCAGCGACAACGCCGTCAAACTGGCCGCACCATAAACGATCGTGGTGGCGTCAAAACCTAGCTCGACGCGCTTTAACAAAAGGTCAAAGTCACCGTCACCCGAGAGTAAAACCAGACAGTTGATGGCATTTTTGGGTCGGCTAAAAGTGTCCATGACATCGATTGTCAGTCCGACGTCCCAGTCGCCTTTAGCTGATCCATCGGCGCGTTGAATGTAAGGTTTTAATTTCACTCGGAAACCGATATCGCGCAAAATTTGTTGAAAACCTTGTTGCTGTGAATCTCCGCGATCAATCGCATAGGCATACGCCTCGACGATCTCGCCCTCGCGACTCAGCTGACGCCACAACTCACGATAGTTAAAATGACAACCATGCATCTGTTTAACCGTGTAGTAGATATTTTGCACATCCACAAATAGAGCGATCTTTTTCATCTGGCTAGGCCCCCAACTGGGCAACAAAGTCGCGCTTTAAAGTGCGTGCCGACATGAAAAAACAGGCTGCTCCGAGTATAAAAAAGCAGA
Source organism: Porticoccaceae bacterium (assembly GCA_028822945.1). GTDB lineage: Bacteria > Pseudomonadota > Gammaproteobacteria > Pseudomonadales > Porticoccaceae > TMED48. The sequence goes on from JAPKCN010000059.1 coordinate 6,262, forward strand.
CCGTCAGTGACATTGCGTACTTTAAACCGGTCGAATTGGCCAGATCGCAAGTGGCGCGCTGGGCAGCAATTAAGTCGCTGGATTTTGCCATACAATTAGCCGGCGTGAGCTGCCCGCCAAAACCACTACTGGCCAGCTCTGACTGCATAAAAAAATCACTCATAAAACCGACAAAATATGGCCCCAGACCGTTGCCGACTAGGGACACTGATATTAACAGAACGGCAATTGCAGTGGCCCGCGAACGATTGCTAACAACCCCCTGACCAATGTTGTATTGGGCACCGAGATAGGCGTAGTGACAGACTGCAGCGATACCCCAGAGAAGCAGCAGAGTGTTCAAGTCAGTAACAAAAAACGCCATGATGTAAGTCGGCACTGCAATCAGCAGTCCGACCGCCGGCACCCAGGCCACTGCAGTCTCCGAGTAGGGGGTTAATTTTTCGGTGATATAACCACCCATAAATGTGCCGAGTGCCGCCATTAGCGACAGTGGCGCGCCAAATTGGATTGCCGCGTCGCGCACACCCAAACCGTGCTCGCGCTGTAGAAATGGCGCTTGAAAACTGATTAAGCCATAGCCGACAAAAGCTACCATGGAGGCACCCGCTGTCATCCACCAAAACGTCGGTTTGTGTTTAAGTTCGTGAAACGCCGACAGCCAGCCATGTGCATCTTGCGGCGCTGAATCGGGCGGATCGGCGTAACCCCGCGGAGGCTCCTGGATGGTCATAAAGACCCATAGTGCTACTAGAACACCGGGTAACCCGACCACCACAAATGCTACTCGCCAACCCTCTACCAGACTCCAGTCGAGCCAACTAAAAAGACTGCCAAAGCCAACACTGTCGACCCACGTACCGACATCGGCCCCCTGCATTTGCGCCAGCGGGCCGCCGAACAAATTTGCCAATACACCGCCTAATGTTACCCCCATGGAGTATATGCCTAGCGCGGTGGCCCGTTTGCGGGCAATAAAGTAATCGCCAATAATCGAGTTCGCCGGCGGCGTACACCCCGCCTCGCCAATCGCCACACCGACCCTAAACGCCAGCAGAGCGAGAAAGCTGGCAGCCAGACCACACAGAGCGGTCATAAGAGACCATAGCACAATACACAGGGCAATCACCTTGACCCGGTTGGCGCGATCCGCCCAGAGCGCGATAGGCAGTCCCATCAACGCATAAAAAATAGCAAATGGTGGGCCGTATAAAAGCCCCCACTGACCATCTGTCAAACCAAAAGAATCGATAATAGGTTGCGCGACAACCGCGATGAGCGTTCGATCAATAAAATTGAGGGTATATACCAGCATCAACAGCAACAGCACATAGTGCCGATAGCCGGGCGAGCCAAAGCCTGTTAGATGGCCATCTGCGGATGTTTCGGGGGACGTCTGCATGTTTACTCTACCTAGCTGCTCTAATTGATGCTCTGCACGAGGGGCTATGCTTGGAGCGATATGACTCTGGCGACGCGGGCATCGGACACATGTAAGAGCCAAAAATTACTTCTACTATAGCGTAATGCGGATCGCACTAATATCGTACCCACCTTTAAAACAGCCTAGCGATCACAGTGGCTCAGATGCGTATGATTATACAGCCCTAGATATTAAGATCGTATTAAGATGATATTTAGATCAACTAGTTCCTAGTATTTAGTCAGTAATTGATGACCTATGGCGAGTGAATTATCCAGCACAGGATAGGGATAAAACTGAACGACGAGATATCGGTAAAGATACTTGAGATCGACCTTGAAAATCGTCTTTATAAAGGGCTATTGAGACCTAAAAAGTAATACCGCCTTACACCATTGCCACTGCCAAGCTTATCTACTCGATTAATTTAGTCTCCAATAATCGGATCACAAAAATTGGTTGCAGCCGATGGCTAGGTTGTCTAGTGTTGTTCGCGAATGAAGAGTAATTAATCATCAACCTATGGAGGTGTCAAAGGTGAAACTATGGAAGAAATGCACTATGGCGGGCGCTCTGGTGCTGGCCGGTGGCAGTCTGTACCTCTCTCCTAAAATCACTGCACTCAAGGCCATCCAACAATTTTTTGATGAGCCACAAATCGTCGAAAACTTTCGTAATACAAATAGGTTTTGGCCGAGCAAGCCACTCTTAGCGTCCTCTGCCCCGAAACCGTACCTCGAAAATCTATCGCTGTCATTACCGGATCAGTTTACCTATAACGGTAAAAATTTTGCCACGCCAACGTTTCTCGAGGACTCTTGGAGTACCGGGTTATTAGTGGTACAAAATAATATATTAGTTTACGAAGAATACTTTTTAGGTAATAGCATCGGCGCGCGTAATATCTCTTGGTCTATGGCCAAATCGTTTATATCTGCTTTGATAGGTATCGCCATTGACGAGGGAAAAATTGCCAGCATCGAGGAACCAGTCGATCAATATGCGCCGCAACTGGCCACTTCAGGCTATCGGGGTGTGCGCATTAAAGATGTGCTACAAATGTCCTCGGGAGTCGAATTTAACGAGGACTACGGCGATTACTATAGTGATATCAATCGCTGGGGGCGCGACTTTGCACTTGGCAACTCTCAGGATGCCTTTGCCGCCAGTTTGCAGCGCGGTGTTCCACCGGGTACATTAAATCACTATGTCAGTATCGATACCCATGTACTAAGCATGGTGCTGGCAAGAGCGACCGGTCGTTCGATCACCGATTATACGCAAGAAAAACTCTACCAACCGATGGGTATGGAATATCCAGGCTACTGGCTAGTCGATGGTAAAAATGTCGAAATGGCCCTCGGGGGATTGAATCTTACACTGCGAGACTTTGCCAAATTGGGCTCGCTATATCTGCATAACGGCCAAGTAAACGGCCGCCAGGTCGTTCCCCAAGACTGGATCGATGCCTCGCTCACACCAGATGCCAATCATCTAATGCCGGGCGATAACTTCGGCTATGGCTTTCAGTGGTGGATCCCCGCCGGCGACAGCGGCGAATTTTTCGCGCTAGGCGTCTACAACCAGTATATTTACATCAACCGTAAAACCCGCACAGTGATCGCTAAACTGTCGGCTAACCCGCACTTTAACGATCCCGACTTTGCCCCCGCGAGCGATCAAGTACACATAGCATTGTTCCGCGCAATTGCCAACAAAGCCGCTGTCGCCGAGCAAAATAAAATTGTAAATAAGGACTTTGGTGAAAGCTAATTAAAACCCACCCAACAAGGACTGACATGCGTTCACAAAAAGCACCTACTCTCCGCCCGCTCATACTGATCATGTGGGCATTGCTATCGGCGTGTTCGGCACCGCTGACGCCATCAACCGGCACGCCACCGTCCACCCCAGATTTGAATAGCGATGTCCACAGTATTGAAACGGTTGTGGTGTCGGCGCTTGCGACCTACCCGCTCACTCAAAGGGGCGCTGTCATCGACAG